>JACPYM010000077.1 GCA_016196035.1 Acidobacteriota bacterium
GTTGGAGTGTCAAAGAACTCTTGCGCTACCGCGTACCGCCCCCGCGCTGGCGTCCGCCCTCACGGCGCGGACGCCTTTCGGCAGCGACCAAGGAGTTAATCAAACAATGGGGATGATTCCACGGTTGTTTGAGGTGCTACCGTAATCAAACCTGCACCGGCTTTTGCCAGCTAGAACAAGCAATGACGACAAAAAAGGCGCAGCCGGATTCAGCGGCTGCGCCCTTTTGATTTGCGTTGCGTGTTGTTGACTACTCGCCGCGCACGTCCAATTCGCCTTCAATAACGTCTACCACAAAATGGTTGAACGCTTTCCAGAGATTGGTGATTGGGAGTTTCACCTTTTCGTCAATCGTGCGTTTCAGGAAGCGCGCGCCATAAGCCGGGCTGAAACCGAGTTCGACCACTTTATCAATCGCAGCCTCGCTGATGCGCAAGGTCTTGCCCTGTTGCTCCATCTGTTTGCGGGTGCTGCGCAGATAAAGCAGGGCGATCTGTTTGACCTCGTCTTCGGTGAGTGGCGAGAAGATGACGATCTCGTCAATACGGTTGCGGAACTCCGGCGAGAAGCGTGTTTCGGCGGCTTGCATGACGGCGTGCTTGATCTCTGCGACATCGGCGGTCGTCTTTTGACCGAAGCCGAGCGGTTTCATGTACTTCTTGAAATTCTCGCTGCCGAGATTCGAGGTCATGATGATGATCGCATCGGAAAGATAGACTTTCTTGCCGCGCCCATCGGTCAGCCAGCCTTCGTCAAAAGCCTGCAAAAACAGGTTGAGCAGATAGGGCGAGGCTTTTTCGACCTCGTCCAACAACAGCACCGTGTAAGGATTCTCACGCAGCTTTTCGGTCAGGATGCCGCCGCGTTCGCTGCCGACAATGCCGCGCGGCATACCGATCAATTTTTCGATGGCGACGGTGCCGTCGCCGTATTCGCTCATATCAATCCGCACCATCTTCTGCTCATCGCCGAACATGGTTTCGGCTACCGCTTTGGCAAGCTCAGTCTTGCCGACACCGGTCGGCCCTAAGAACAGCAGCACCCCATCCGGTTTGTAGAAGTTTTCTTTGAGCTGGCCTTTGTTCAGCCGCAACCGTTGCGCAACCGACCTGACGGCATCTTTCTGTCCGATGACGCGGCGGCCCAGAACTTCTTCCAACGAACGGAAGCGGTCGCTGGTATCGCGGTAAATCAAGTCGCGCGGGATGCGCGATTCCTGCGAAATCACATCAATGATGTGATCGGGCCGCACCTGCATCATGGTCGGTTCGTTGATCTCGACCTTGACGGCGGCGGTGTCGAGCCAGCCGATGACTTTATCGGGCAGGTGCAGGTTGCGAATGTAGCGCGGCGCCATCTCCAACGCCGTGTCAATCGCGGCATCGGTAATTTTGACCGAATAGTTTTTCTCCAGCCGCGAGCGGATGCCGTTCAAAATCTGGCGCGTCTCGCCCAGGCTCGGTTCATCTACTTTCACCAGCCTGAAGCGCCGCGACAAGGCTTCGTCCTCGCCGATGTACTCTTTGTATTCGGTCGAGGTGGTCGCGCCGATGATGCGCAGTTCGCCACGCGCCAACGCCGACTTGAACATATTGGCGGCGTCAGAAGAAGCGCCGATAGCAGAACCCGCGCCAATGATCGTGTGCGCCTCGTCCACGAACAGAATCAGATCGGAGCGTTCCTTGACTTCGGCAATGATGCCTTGCAGGCGTTCTTCAAACATGCCGCGCAGCATGGTGCCCGCGACGATGCCGGACATCTGCAATTGCACGATATGCGCGTTGCGCAAACGCGCGGGCACTTTCAACGGTTCGAGTTCGATCAGCCGGGCCAGCCCCTCGACCACGGCGGTTTTGCCGACGCCGGGTTCGCCAACCAGCATCGGGGAATTGGCGCGCTCGCGGTGACAAAGAATTTCGATCATCTGCTGGATTTCGGCTTCGCGTCCGATAGTCGGCGGCAATTTATCCTGACGGGCGAGTTTGTTGAGCGAAGTGCCGAAGTGTTTCAGATAAGGCGGCAGGTCGTACTTCTTCCGCATCGTCTCATTCTGTTCTTCGCGCGTGCGAATGCTGCGCGAGATGGTGTCAACGGCGTTTTGCGGATCAACGCCCAACCGGCGCAAAATTTCTGCCGGCACGCCCGCCGGGTCGGCAAAGAGCGAGACAAACAAATCAAACGATTCAATCTGCTGACGCCCACTTTGACGAGCGCGTTTGAGCGAGCGGTTGAAGAGATCACGCGCAGTGTCCGTGATGTACATCTTTTTGCCGACGTACTGGCGGTTTTTCACCAACTCCTGTTCGAGCATATGCACGACGGCACGGGACTCCAACCCGACCGATTGCATCGCGTCCTGAAAGAGTTGATGCTCGATGTCTCCGAGGGCGGTGAAAATGTGTTCGACCGAGAGGTAGTTGTGCTCGCGGCGGCGTGATTCCTCAATCGCGCGATAGATCACCTTTTGACCTGTCTCGGAAAACTTGTCAGTCATCGAACCTAAATCAAACACGGCGTTTTCCTCGTTTTGCTATGCCTGTTGCCAGGCGTTGTCCTTTTCTGCAGTTACTGCTCAATTGCAGCGGCACCGCCTCATCAGCTTCGCAAGTGTACCAACCGTCAAGGTAAAACAGAAGGCAAGGGGCCGCCTTTTTTTAGCGGCCCATGCTCATCTGTTTTGAGCCGTTGCTCAGTGATCTTCGCCGCCCGCCATCGGCGCGGCCTGCTCCGGCAACTCGGTGATCACGGCTTCGGTCGTCAGCAGCAAGCCGGCGATGGAGGCGGCGTTCTGCAACGCCGTCCGTACCACTTTGGTCGGGTCAATGATGCCCGCTTCCAGCAAATCTTCGATCTGCCGTTTGGCGGCGTTATAGCCGACCGTTTTCTTTTCGGTGCGCACCTTCCCAACGATGAGGGAGCCATCCTGCCCGGCGTTGACCGCAATCATGCGCATCGGCTCTTCCATCGCGCGACGCAACAGCGCCAGGCCGGTGCGATCATCGCCCGTAGTCGCCGCTTCTAAAGCGGCGACGGCTTTGGCCGCCCGCAACAGCGCGACACCGCCACCGGGCACGATGCCTTCCTGCGCGGCGGCTTTGGTGGCGTGCAACGCGTCATCCACGCGCATTTTCTTTTCCTTCATCTCCATTTCGGTTGCCGCGCCGATTTTGATAACGGCGACGCCACCCGCGAGTTTGGCGACGCGCTCTTGCAACTTCTCACGGTCGTAATCCGAAGTCGTCGTTTCGAGTTGGGCGCGCAAAGATGCCACACGGCCTTGCAAAGCGGACTTCTTCCCCGCCCCTTCGACGATGGTCGTGTTGTCTTTGTCTATCAAGACTTTCTTGGCCTTGCCCAAATCTTCCAAGCCGATGCTCTCAAGCTTGATGCCCAGTTCCTCCGTAATCACGCGGCCACCGGTCAGCACGGCAATGTCTTCCAGCATGGCCTTGCGGCGATCCCCGAAGGCCGGGGCTTTAACAGCGGCCACTTTCAGCACGCCGCGCAGTTTGTTGACGACCAATGTGGAGAGCGCTTCGGCTTCGACATCTTCGGCAATGATGAGGAAGGGACGGCCCGCCTCGGCGACCTTTTGCAAAATGGGGAAAAGCTCGTGCATCGCCGAGATTTTCTTTTCGTGCAGCAAAATCAGCGGTTCTTCCAGCACGCAGGTCAGGGTTTCATTGTCGGTGGCGAAATAAGGCGAGATGTAACCACGGTCGAATTGCATACCTTCGACGATGTCAAGCGAAGTCTCGATGGTGCGCGCTTCTTCGACGGTTACGACGCCGTCTTTGCCGACTTGTTCCATCGCTTCGGCCAGCAATTCGCCGATGAAGCGGTCGCCATTGGCCGCCACAGTGCCGACATTCGTCAATTCCTCTTTGCCTTTGACCTTCTTCGACATCCCTTCGAGTTCGGCGATGGCGGCTTTCACACCTCTATCAATGCCCCGTTTCAGCGACATCGGATTGGCGCCGGCCACGACGTTTTTCAGCCCTTCGCGGTAGATGGACTGCGCCAGCACCGTTGCAGTCGTCGTGCCATCGCCAGCCAGATCGTTGGTCTTGGAGGCGACTTCGCGCAGCATCTGCGCGCCCATGTTCTGGTATTTGTTTTTGAGTTCGATCTCTTTGGCGACGGTCACGCCGTCTTTGGTGATTTGCGGCGAGCCGAATTTTTTATCAATCACGACATTACGGCCACGCGGGCCGAGCGTCACGCGCACCGCGTCTGACAAAATGTTGACACCTTCCAGCATTGCGCGCCGGGCTTCTTCTCTGAATTTGATCTCTTTTGCCATTGGTTCTCTTTCTCTGAAAATAGGGCAAACCAGCGGTTTGCGGGGTGCTAGGTCGAAAAATCATTTACTGGACTGGCAGTTTGAACTGCCGTGGAATTCTACTTGTCCTCAACGGATGAATCCTGGGGTAAAACAACGGGCCTGAATTTGAAGACAATCAGCCCGATGAACGACCGACACGCACACGCGCGGGTCGCAATAATTTCTCTCCGTATTTATAGCCAGGTTGAAACTCCGCGACGACGTGATTGTCCTGCTCGGGTGGTACAGCGACGATCTCGACAGCCTCGTGAATTTCCGGGTTGAATTCGATCCCTTCACTCACGACCGGCGTCAAGCCGTGTTCGCGCATCTTGTTGTCGAAAAGCAAAGCAGTCGCTTTGACGCCATCCAGCAAAGCGCGGAACTCAGGCTCTTTGGAATCGCTGCGTTCGGCGGCCCAGACGGCGCGCCTGAGATTGTCCAAGGTATCCAACAAGCTCGAGATAATGTCCCCCTTTGCCGTATCCAGCCGCTGATCGTAATTCCGTTGCAGCCGCTGGCGCATACTCGAGGTTTCACTCTCCATCTGTTTTTGCGCTTGGTTGAATTTATCGGACATCTCGCGCAGGGTGCGTTCGGCCTCTTCGCGTTTGCGCTCGGCCTCGGCGAGACGCTCCTGCAATTGCACAAGTTCTTGTTCTTTATCGGCTAATTCCGGGTTCACCGGTTCTCCCTCGGCTGTAAAGCGCCGTTTATCCGTCACGCGCACCCCCGAATTTTCTGCCGATTCTTCATGGTTGTTCGCTGCCGCAGCACTACGAGCGGCTTGGTTCTCGCTGCCATTGGCCATAGCGGCTAAAAGCCTTACCCCCTGTTAAATTCATTTGTTTGAAGTAGTAGAAGGCAATCTACCATCGCGTTTTTGCGAAAGCAAATTTGTCTGACAATAGGAGGAGAGGAGAAGCAGAATGCCCGTTTACTTCCCCTTTTCCTCGCCCTTTAACCCCGCGCGGCGGCGCTTTGCTCAGGCGCAAAAACCATTTGCCCGTGCTCTAAATCACCCTTCACAACCACCGTTTCGCCCGGTTTGATTTCGCCGCCCAGCAATTTCATCGCCAATGGATTTTGGATCAGCCCTTGAATCGCCCGTTTCAAGGGACGCGCACCAAACGTCGGATCGTACCCTTCGCGCGCCAATAACTCTTCCGCCGAAGGATCAAGCACCAACGTGACCTTGCGGTCAGCCAGCAATCGCACCAAAGCTTCAAGCTGAATCTTGATGATTTGCCGCAACTGCTCCAGCCCTAACTGCCGGAAAATGATGACTTCGTCCAAACGGTTTAGGAATTCCGGCTTAAAGTGCCCGCGCAACTGTTCCATTACGTATCCCTGCATCGTCTTTTCATCCGCCGACCATTCCTGAATTTCGCGCGAGCCGATGTTGGAAGTCATGATGATGACGGTGTTCTTGAAATCCACCGTGCGGCCCTTGCCATCGGTCAACCGCCCATCATCCAAAATTTGCAGCAGGATGTTGAACACATCCGGGTGCGCTTTTTCGATCTCGTCGAAGAGCACCACCGAATAAGGCCGACGGCGCACGGCTTCGGTCAAATAGCCGCCTTCGTCATAGCCGATGTAGCCCGGCGGCGCGCCGATCAGCCGCGCGACCGAATGCTTCTCCATAAACTCCGACATATCCAACCGCACCATCGCGTGCTCATCGTCGAAGAGGAACTCGGCCAAGGCTCGCGCCGTTTCGGTTTTCCCCACGCCAGTCGGCCCCAGAAAGATGAACGAGCCAATCGGACGTTTCGGGTCTTGCAAGCCCGCGCGCGCGCGCCGCACGGCATTGGCAACGGCAATCAAAGCCTTGTCTTGCCCAACCACACGCAGGCTCAAACGATCTTCCATCTGGACGAGCTTTTGGACTTCGCCTTCCAGCATCTTCGACACGGGCACGCCCGTCCAACGCGCTACGACTTCGGCGACGTCTTCTTCGGTGACTTCTTCTTTAAGCGTGCGACCGGCCAGTTGCAGTTCCGCCAGCTTGGCTTGATCGGCCTCAAACGCCTTTTGCAATTCGGTCATCTTGCCGTAACGAATCTCGGCCACTTTGCCGTAATCGCCCGCGCGCTCGAACTGCTCGGCTTGGACTTTCAACGCTTCGACTTGTTCTTTTGAACCGCGAATGCGTTCGATGACTTCCTTCTCGGATTGCCACTTCGCTTTCATTGCGCCTGATTTTTCTTTCAAATCGGCAATCTCGCGTTCGACCTTGGCCAAGCGCTCTTTTGAAACGGCGTCTTCCTCGCGCAGCAACGCCTGCCGCTCAATTTCGCGCTGAATGATTTCGCGCTCGACTTCATCAATCTCAGTGGGCAGCGAATCAATCTCGATGCGCAAGCGCGAGGCCGCTTCGTCAATCAGGTCAATCGCCTTGTCCGGTAGGAAACGGTCGGTGATGTAGCGGTTTGAAAGCGTCGCCGCCGCCACAATCGCGGCGTCCTTAATGCGCACCCCGTGGTGAGTCTCGTATCTATCCTTCAACCCGCGCAGGATGGAGATGGTGTCTTCGACATTCGGCTCGCCCACATAAACCTGCTGGAAGCGGCGTTCGAGCGCTTTATCCTTCTCAATGTATTTTTGATATTCGTTGAGCGTCGTGGCACCCACGCAGCGCAATTCGCCGCGCGCCAACGCGGGCTTCAGCATATTCGAAGCATCCACCGCGCCTTCCGCGCCGCCCGCGCCCACCAGCGTATGCAACTCGTCAATGAAGACGACGATTTGACCTTGCGCCTTTTCGACTTCGCGCAGGAAGGATTTCAGGCGCTCTTCAAATTCGCCGCGATATTTCGCCCCGGCCAGCATCGCGCCCAAATCCAGCGAGCACAGCCGCTTGTTTTTCAGCGTTTCAGGCACGTCGCCACTGATGATGCGCTGGGCCAGACCCTCGACGATGGCCGTCTTGCCGACACCCGGCTCGCCGATCAGCACCGGGTTGTTCTTGGTGCGCCGTGACAGCACTTGAATCGTGCGGCGAATCTCATCATCGCGCCCAATCACCGGGTCTAGTTTGCCCTGACGCGCCAATTCGGTCAGATCGCGCGAGTACTTGGCTATCGCCTGGTACTGTTCTTCGGCGTTTTGCGAAGTCACGCGTGCACCCGCGCGCATCCCTTCGATCACTTTCAGCAAGCCATCGCGCGTCACGCCGTGATTGCGCATCAGCTTGCCCGCCTCGCCTTTTTCTTCCACCAAAGCTAACAAAACGTGATCGGTCGAGATGAACTCGTCCTTGAGCTTATCAGCTTCCTTCTGCGCCTTGCTTAAAGCGTCAGTGGTGCGGTTGCTGTAGAAGCGCTGCCCAAAGCCGCTGACTTGCGGAAATTTCTTGATTGCGGCTTCCACTTCAGGCAAGAGCGTTTGCACATTGACGCCAATCTTGCCCAGCATCGGACGTGTCACGCCTTCGGGCTGTTCGATCAGCGCGGCGAGCAAATGCTCCGGCTCGACTTGTTGATGGTTTTGTTTTTCAGCCAGCGCGACGGCTGATTCAATCGCTTCCTGCGCTTTAAGTGTGAACTTGTCTAACCTCATCTCGCTCCTCCTGACACGACAACATCAATCATTTGTGGCATCGGTGGGCCGATTGACCCTTGTAAGCCAGCCTTTTCGCGGCAACCAGCATTGCGCTGATAAAACAGAGAGCCACGAATCGGCGTGAACGAAAAACGAAGAACCCAGCAGCCCGGTCAATCTTACGCTTCGTCTCATCAGGTGCCAATTCGTGGCCGAATAACTCGCCGCGATTTTTGCAATGTGCCCGGGGCCGGAAGTCGCCCTCCGCCCCGGGCCGACCATTTGCCGATGGGTCGAATTAAGCCGCTTGCGCCACGCTTGCAGACGCCCCATTCCCTTTCACTTCAACCTGAATTTGGCGTGCCTTGATCTCTTCACGTTTTGGCAACGTGATGCGCAGCACGCCATTTTTGAACTCCGCCTTGACCTCTTCGACATTCACCGTGTTCGGCAAGGAGAACGTGCGAGAGAAGTTGCCATAGCCACGTTCGACGCGCTGCCAATTGCCTTGCTTGTCTTCGTGCTCGAACTTGCGCTCGCCGCTCAAGGTGAGCTTGTAATTTTCAATCGAAAGCTTGAAATCTTCCGGTTTCACCCCAGGCAAATCCGCTTCGAGCGCAATGCCATTCTGATCCTCGAAAATGTCTACCTGCGGCACCCATTTCCCAGACAACAAGCTGTCCTCAAACTTGGTACCGAGGTGATTGAAGAAACCCGGAAAGGCGGCGTTGAAAGCCCGATTGTAATCTTGCTGCAACGTGCGCAAATCGCTTAAGGGACTGTGTTTGACGATCCAAGACATAATTTTTTCCTCCAAAATTATCCTCAGGTTTTTCCTGAAAAGACTCTCCTGCAAACCCGACCGAACTTCCATTTTCAACTCGCGCCCAGGTCGGTTGGCCGCGTAGCCGTCACAAATTGGCGAGCTATGAACTCGCCTCACTCCTTCCACTCCTACTCGATTCCTCTATTTCAAACTCACTTGCTTTGAGTGCAGCGAGAATATAAAACCTGAGTATCTTCTTGTCAAGAATCTTCTAGTAGAAAATTTAGACTTATCATTTCGCCGAGCGTTTCGTTGTAAACGCAAGGGTGGCTATCGTTTAATTTCCGCCTGGCCAAAGCGGAGCACATTGGCCGCCCCGCTTGCCTGGCAGAAATAAAGACGGCCAGTCGCTGCTAGACATCGAATGCCGCAGCGACTGGCCGTCTACTCGTTTGATTCAACGATTATTGGGCGACGAATTCGGTACCGTTAAACCGGAAGTCCACACTCCGCAGTGCGCCGCCGTTTAAGGCGAACATGCGCAACACCGGCGCTTTCCCTTCCTCGTAACGAACCCCCATGCGTTGAAATTGATCGCCGGCTTTGACCGCCTGCCCGCCTTGATCGGCTTTGAGCATGTACCGCTTGCCGCCGCGCACCACCAGCGCGTGCGTGTCTTTGCCAGTGGCATAGATGACGACCAAGCTGTCGAAACTGCCTTTTTGCACCGCATCGAGCCGCGTTGCATAAACCAGTTGGGCGTCCTTGCCGCCCGCTGATTTGGCCTCGGCCTGCGCCGCTTCCAGATCGGACGAGCTTAGTTTTTTGTTGGCAATCATCTGCGCCTTGCTGGCGACGGCTACCGACAAGAACAGACTGGCACATAACAATAGACTGTAGAAACGTTTCATTTTTCGATCCTCCAAAATTACCTTGGGCATATTTGCCTTTGGGTTTGCCAATAAGCTTGCTTTACTTGACTCAGAACTACTTCAGAAACTACTGGGCATTGACCGCGAGTTGAGCACTGCCCACATTGGCATTCGCATCAAACACGCGGAAAGCCAGCACATGCGGACGCCCATCTGGCAAGGTCACCGAAACTTTGAATTCTTCGCGTTTCGCGTCGGCAATTCCATCGAGCGGATAAACGGCTTTCCAGCCATTGCCATCCAGTTGATATTCAGCCCTACGAATGATGGACGTCGTATCGCTGGCGCGAAACGTGACTTCGACCTGGCGGCCTTGAAACTTCGGCGCCTCGTTGGTCACGGTGGGTGGTGTGTTGTCCAGTTCCACCGATTCTGTTTCCAGTTCGTCACTCAGAGCGATAGTGCCTGGATTTGACAGCCCGTCCGTCGCCACAATTTTGAACACATAGCGCCCATCCGGCAAATCATTCGCGTCCACCGTGTAGTAATTGTCGCGCAAGCCGCTCTTGAGCGGAAAGAATTCGTTGCTGTAGGCGTTGCGGTAAAGCACCGCGTATTCCAACACATCGCCATTGCGATCTTCGGCCTGCCACTGCAAGGAAAGCGCACCGCGTTGATAGACACGACGCGGCGGGATATTCGGCGTCGCACCCAGCACGGCAGGATCAAGCCCAGCCTGCTCGGCGCTATTGTCGCCTTGTGGTTGCGGCAAGGCTTGCAACGCCACGCCAGCGGGCAAGACATTGATTGAAATCAGGCGGGGCGCGACATTGCGTGGTAGGTATGAAACCGTCACCTCGCGCAAACTCGGATCAGGTTTGCCTGCGCTGCGTTTCAGGGTCGCGCGCCATTGCAGGAACCGCGCGGCTGGACTTTTGATTGCTTCCCCATCGGAGTTGGCAATCGCCGCCGACCAATCGCTCCACGTCGAATCGGGCGTGGCAGTATTGCCGCTGCGCGTTTGGATTTCGACCTCGCCCGTGCCCAGCCAGGAAAGGCGGCCCCAGGCAGCGCCGGTCGCCGCTTCGCGTACTGATGATGTGTAAGCGCCGCTCGCACTGGCGTTGTTAGCGCGATAGACCTTGCCCAAATTCGAGGTGATGGCCCAAACATCCTGCCCTGTTTGCAACAGGCGCGACACCTGCGCTTCGGGCAATTGGGCATACATCGCCGGTTTGCGCGCCGATGTGACCGCATAAACGCGCCCCTTTTGCCCTGTGCCGACCAGCGCCGTGAGCTTGTCAGCGACACCGTTGACGGATACCGTGAAAGCCGCCGCATCTTTTGAATCCCACCACACATCGTTGCCGCCATTGCTGTCCAAACGGTACAAGGCCGCTTTGGCCTGGTTGCCAGTCGAGCTACTCGACGAGGAGGTGCTCGAACTGGGGCTATCCAAAACCTGTACATCACTGATCGTGACCGTTACACCACCCTCATCCCCACCGGCGACCGGCGCGGTCGAAATGGGCGTTAAGCTCGCGCTGGCATTGCTGCCCGCGTTGCCGGCGGATTCGGATAAAGCCAGCGCAAAGATTTCGCCATTGCGGCCCACCGCCAATTCGCGAATCTCGCGCTGTGACGAATCGAACAGGGTGTAAGTCTTTCCATCCGGCGCGATGCGTAAAACCAAGCCGCCCGGATCAGTGCCCGCCAACAGGTTGCCTGCGGCATCCATCCGCAAGGCCGTGATATTCGCCTGCGTGGTGTTGACGAAAGGCTCGCCCTTGCCAACACCATTGCCAGCACCATTGCCATCTGGCGTCACGCGAAAGATCACGCCTTTATCGCCGGTGCCTACATACAGACGACCCTGCGCGTCGAAGGTCAGCGACCAGATGTACTTCGACTTCGGCTCGAAAAAGACTTTCGCTTCGCCACTTGGCGTGATGCGGTAAACCTTGCCATCCGGCGCAGTGCCTGCATAAACATTGCCTTGCCCGTCCAGCGCCAGCGCCATCACGTCCAGTTCACCGGTTTTATACAGCAAGGCGCCTTTACCGCTGGCGTCTATCTTAAAGACGCGGCCTTCGTGACCAGTGCCCAGATACACATTCCCGCGCGCATCGGCCACCGCTGACCAGATATAAGCTTGTTTGGTATCGAAGACTTCGTTGAATTGCGGCGCCAGCGTCAGCGTGCCGTTGTCAGCGATGGCCACGCCTCGGGCCTCACCTTTTTCGATTTCAGCGCGGGTGTTGACGCGCCAGAAAACCGGGCCGCTGGCTGAAACGGTCGCCAAAGTAAAAACAACAAAAATCAGGGTAAGCAGAAAGCTACTGGATTTACGCATGTAGTGATTGTCAGTCGTCTCGGTTGTCAGTGCCGGCTAAAGTTCCAATTGAAAGCGTAACGCGGCGTTGATTTGTGTCTGTAGAATAAGGTCGGTCAAGTGACCCAAATGCCGAATAAATCGTTGTTTGTCGAGTGCTCTGATTTAATGACACATGACGATGGATTCATTTGGCAATCCACTCGTGCCAGCCGGTATCAATGCTTCATTACGATAAAGCGTGCGGCCGGCCTTACGCGAAGTGATCGGTAAAACGTCCACGATTGGCATGATTTGGTTGAACGTGCTGCGGCTAATCACCAGCACGGCGCGCGTCTTTCCTTGCTCAGAGCCGCGGATCGGATCAAGCTGCGCCAACCAAATCTCCCAGCGCCTGAAATTCATAAAGTCTTCGAGTCAAAATCCGCGTACTTGAAATCGTCCATCACCTCGTACAGGTCCGCCATAAATAGTGGGTCATTCGCCGCTGCGCGGAACTCAGCCAATTCGCGGGCCGTTTCGTCAGCCGGCATGGCAACAGGGCTTTCTTGAAAAAGTACGATGACTTCGGCCTGCGTCTCGACGACCGCCTCCGGCGGCAGGCAAATACGCAACTCGCGATCTGCGGGCACTCTGATGTGTTGCTCGACAGCTTGCATAACTGCAACTCCAAAGTCTTGCCATTAATTGTTCACCACATTGACTGTCAGCGTGCGTTGCCCCGCGATCACAAATTCGGCGGGCGGCAGTTCCTGTTCCAGAACCGTCACCGCACGCAGCAGTGTGTAACCGCCCGTCGTGCGGTCAGACCCCAACGTCGCCAGCACGGAGGGCGGCAGGTTTGGCAATTCTTCGTTATTGATCACCGCGCCGGTTTCACTGCGCGCCAAGCGCACATAGAGGCGATCCGCTTTGCGGAGCTTGTTCAGCTCGCGCACCAATTGCGCGAGCGATTTGGGCGTGAAGCCCGTGCGCGGTTCGCTGGCTTGCAGCGCCGCGCCATCGCTGACGATCACCTGCAATTGGCCGAGCGGCGCATCCGCCGGGATTTGCACGGGGATGCGTTCGAGGAATTCCGCGCCGCTTTCGGTGCGCGCGAAGGCCTGGATTTCCAGTTTCTCGCCGCGTTTGACTTCGGTCTGGTTGATCCAGAGGCGATCCAGACTGCCGCGTTTGCGCGCATCACGCGAAGTGATGTCGAGTTTCACGCCTTCGATGGTCATGCCTTCAAAGCCGCTGTTGAGCAATGCATTCAGGGGTTGTGAAATCGCCAATGCCGCCGCCAAGGGCGCATTCATCGAAGTCGAGAGCCGATTTTCCAGCATGATCTCCGGCTGATCTTTGACCTTGATGCGATTGCGAATCTGCAAGGTCGAATCGCCCAGCGTGCGCTCGGTCGAACCAATTGTCGCGAGCACCGTCATTTGCGTCAGCACAGGCGTCAAGAAACGGTCAATTACCATCTCGAATTTGTAGTTCTTGTGTTCGCCCCGGCTGGTCTGCAAATTGATCTCGACCGGAACCATCCGCGCACTCACGCCCAATTCACCGTAAACGCCAGTCGAACGATCTCCACTAATTGCTCCAACCGTCGCGGTCGGGGAAACGAGCTTAAACGAACTGTTCTGGTTCGCCAGTACCGTGATGACTTCGCCTTCGAGCATTGGGAAATCAGCCACTCCGATAGAGAGCCACGGATGGCCGAATGCATAGATGCGATTACCGTCGCGCAAAGTGACCGTACCAGCAGCCGAAATAGAAAAATCCCCGCGCACTAACGAGACGACAACCGTCGAGCCGGGTTTCAACGTGTTCGCATCGGCTTTCTTCATCTCAGTGATCTCAGCCGCGCCCGCGACGCCAGCAACCGGATTCAGTCCTAATGCTTGAAACTGAGCCGCGAACCGGGCGACGACTTCGGGCGACACTCCGGTAATGGCCAATGGCGCAGCCAGCGGCGCCAGCATCTGATTGCCCGGTCCACTAACGGCTTGTGCGCCACTGTTGGGCCTGTTCATTCGTTCGACAAAGGATTTAAGCTCGGTGGAATTTTCGTTAAAAGCGATCTCAGAAAATGAAACCGGGCGCGGTTTATTGCCGGGCTGGCCTTTCTCCAACTGCTTCTGCTCAAAAACCTCGACCATCTGCTGAATTGGGGTGATACCTCCGATCGCGTCCTTGGCAAATGGATAGCCGAAAGCAATTGCGCCAAGCAACTTACCGTCAATGTATACTGGGGAACCACTTATGCCAGCGAATACGCCGATGTGTTGAAATTCCTCGCCGAGCAGTTTCGACAGCACCGCGTTCTGCCCTGGACTTGGAAAGCCTTTCATCACCCCCAGAATTTGCAGTTCGAATTTACGCGGCTCACTGCCCTCAAAAACGGTATAGCCTACCGCACGCATGCCTGGCTTGACCTGTTCAATCGGAAAGAATTGATCTGCCGATGGCGTCGCTTGTCGCGCGGCTTTGGCCACAGCATTCGCCGCTGGGGCTGGCGCTTTCGCCGCCGGAGTTTGGGCGAATACTGTTGATGCAGACATGGCGACCAGCAGGCTCAACGACAATACTTGTTTCATCGAACTGTTACCTCTTTTCAAATGCATTGATTCCGACGTCCTGACATTGCTCACAGAATTAGTTGGGTTGTTAAACACTGACTCACTGCTCCGCTGAGTCGGCACTATAACATAGAAGCTTGCGATTCCACCTTGACTGAGCGGCGGCCCGTGTCTCTCTTGCGCAAATTTTACTGGACGGCTCGGATTTTACTTTTCACATTCTGCCAGCCTGCGTACAATGCGCCCGCTATCAGAGCCTGCGTTTCTCAGGCATACAAATGATCAGACAGCCCCGCATCTTCACTTCAACAACGATCCCCAGGTGTCTTACAACTTTTGTTTGATCGGTTTTCGATTTCTTCACGCGCTTCCCAGCAGGATTGGAACCCGGCTTTGTACTCTCAAAACGGCTATGTGGAAACAAGTCTTCCTGCTTTGCTTATTCAATAGTTTGTCCGGCGTGGCGCTGCCGTGCCCGCAGCAGTTCGCCAACGTTATGACCAGCGCCTGCGCGGCGAACGATAAAAGCGCGGCGAAAGTGGAGGCCAAACCCAATGCGAAAGAAACCGGCTCGAAAGAAGCGGAGGCGGCGCATCTGCCCGCAGCCTTGCTGGATGACGTGCAGGCTTGGACGGCAGCAGTCAATTTCTGGCAACTGGTCGAACGGGGCGAACGTTTAAGCGCCGCTGTCGAAGTGCTGGCGGTCAAATCGAATGCGCTGGAAGCCTGGGTCTGCGGCCAAACCAAAATCTGCGTCTCCACCCGCCTGCTGCGTGAATTCGCGCCAGAGGCGCAACAAGCCGTCCTCGCCCACGAGGTCGGGCATCTGCTCATCCCGCGCAATTACGCGGCGCACCCGCAATTGTGGGAAGCCCAATGCGACCTGTTCGCCGTCGCCTTTTTGCGTGATGCCGAGCAAATGAAAGAAATGCTGCTGACGCTAGCCCGCGATTGCGCCACCTGCCGCGACAACGAACACCCGGCGCCGGGCGCGCGAGTGGCCTTGCTTGAACATTTCTCGGCCAGGACGCTCACCACCGTCTTCAAGTTCGATGAATTCCGCTTGCGCCATTACGCCATCCAATTCAAAGACACCGCCAGCACAGTCCCCAGCGGATTGCAGCAACAGAGTTTTGCCATCGGGCGGGCGGCCAATACGCCGGCTTATGTCTCGGAACTAAAACGTCTCAGCTTTGTCATCAACTTTGAAGCAGCATTATCAGGCGCTAAACTCACGCCAGGCGCCAGGCGCTAAACTCGCGCCGGGCAAATGAAAGGCAGATTCCTTTTTTACCAATGCAAGTCGTGGTGGCGATTCAAGCAGGCGGTCGTAGCAGCCGCATGGGCACGGACAAAGCCTGGGCGGAATTATCCGGGCGTCCGCTGATCGAACACGTGCTGCGCGCCGCCCAGCCGCTGGCACAACGCTTCACGGTGGTGCTCAGTCACGACACCCCGCAGCGCGAACGCTACCAGCAACTCGCCGCACACTGGCAGGCCAAGCTGTTATTCGACGCCAATGACTATTGCGGCCCGCTGGGCGGGATTCAAACTGCTTTACTGGATTGCCAGCCGACCGAAACGGCGTTGATCCTGGCCTGCGATCTGCCGCGCCTGACGCCTGCGTTCCTAGCCTTCTTGCAAACACAGCACGCGGCCAGCGCCGCAACCACCATTACCATCCCTTTAGATCACGCGGGCCGCCGCCAGATGCTCTCCGGTTTTTATCAACCGTCCTGCCTGCCTGCCGTCCAACAGATGCTCTATGAAGGATTGCTACGAATAGATAAGCTCTGTTCGCGCGTGCCTGTCTGTGAAGTTGCGTTTGCCAATTATGCCCATTTGCCCCACGCGGCAACGTTGCTAAACAACCTCAACACACCTGCTGAATTACGCCTGGCCGCTGGCGAAACGGCCTGATGTTCTTCGGCTAAGACCCTTTGTTGACGAAGCCGGAAACCCTGTGCTAGCTTGACCGCCTACTTAAGAAATACCCGTCGTTACAGCGTTTTTCCGCAGTTTTCCGTTGAAAGAGAGCAACACGTTTTGGCAGAGAATCCGCTTAAGCAAACAGCGCTCAACGCCGCCCATCGCCGTCTGGGCGGCAAGATGGTGTCGTATGGCGGCTGGGATATGCCTGTAACCTACGCCGGCACGATTGACGAACACATGGCCGTGCGCACGGCCGCCGGCCTCTTCGATGTCAGCCACATGGGCGAAGTCGAAGTGCACGGCCCGCAGGCGCTGCAACTTGTCCAACATCTGACCACCAACGACGCCAGCAAATTGCACATTGGTCAGGCGCATTATTCCGGCCTGCTCTATCCGAATGGCGGGTTCGTAGACGATTTGCTCGTGCACAAACTCAGCGACGAGCATTACCTGCTTTGCATCAATGCCAGCAACACCGACAAAGATTTCGCTTGGATCAGGCAGCACGCCACTGGCTTTGACGCCGAAGCCGTCAACACCAGTCCCAATTACACGCAACTCGCGTTGCAAGGGCCGCAGGCCTTGACCATGTTGCAACCGCTGGTGGATGTCGAACTGAGCACGATCAAATACTATTGGTTCACCCACGGCAAAGTAGCAGGCGTGCCGGCCTTGATCGCGCGCACCGGCTACACGGGCGAAGACGGTTTCGAGTTGTATTTCGATCCGAACAAATCTGAACGGGTCTGGAACAAACTACTGGAGGCGGGTCAATCATACGGCATTCAACCTTGCGGTCTGGCCGCGCGGAATACGCTGCGGCTGGAAGCGAAGATGGCGCTGTACGGCAACGACATTGACGACACCACCACGCCGCTCGAAGCCGATCTGGCCTGGATCGTCAAATTGCAAAAGGGCGATTTCATCGGACGCGATGTTTTGGTGAAACAGAAAGAGGCGGGCCTGACACGCAAACTCATCGGCTTTGAAATGCTTGATAGAGGCATCGCCCGTGAACATTATCCGATTTGGATCGGCGACGCGCAGGTCAGCCAGGTTTCCTCCGGCAGCCCCGCGCCGTTTCTGAAAAAGAACATCGGGCTGGCTTATCTGCCGCTCGAACACACTGCCGTGGGCACGCGCTTTGATGTGGAAATTCGCGGCAAGCGCACAACAGCCCAGGTCGTTGAAACACCGTTTTACAAACGCGCCAAATAGCAGTTTATAGCCGCAGCAGACGGCTGGCACGAGGTTGCCGCATTCTGCTTTTTTAACGATAGCATTCAAGAAAATGAACCCACCTCCCACGAAGCTACACGAAGGTTCACGAAGGCGGGCAGATGTGTTTTGATCGGGCCAAGCAACATCTTCGTGATACTTCGTGTGGCTTCGTGGGAGAACAGTTTCTTGAGATCAATACTTTTTTGAAAGCGAGCACGCGATGGCGAACTATCCTGACAATCTGCAATACACCAAAGACCACGAATGGCTGCGCGTCACCGGCGCCACCGCCGAAGTCGGCATCACCGACTTTGCGCAAAGCGCCCTGGGCGATGTCGTCTATGTCGAATTGCCAGTGGTCGGCGATTCATTCGACCAAGGCAAGGCCTTCGGCTCGGTCGAATCGGTCAAGTCGGTCAGCGAACTCTTCTCGCCGATTTCGGGCGAGGTGGTCGCGATCAACGAGGCCTTGGCCGACTCACCCGAATTGGTCAACACCGATCCTTACAAAGGCGGCTGGATGATCAAGCTCACGGTCGAAAACGCGGGTCAGATTGATGCCCTGCTCTCGGCCAGTGAGTACGAAGATTTTGTGGCTACACAATCGGAATAAAGCCACCACGCGCAAAAGCGCCGCCGGGTCAGTGACGGGAGAGATTGGCCGCAGCGCCAACGCCGAAGGAGCAACCGCCCAGGAATCTCTCAGGCAAAAGGACCGTCTGACCTTTTCGACATCTGGAAAGTGGTAACGGCTTAGCCTTCAAACGCTGCGCCGTTACCCGCCGAAGGAATAACACTCTCAGGCAAACCGACAGATCGGGCATTTAACCAGACAGCGCTCCATACTGTTGAGCGGCTTTCTTTGGGAGTGTCCGATGCAAGAAACACAATCCGCAATTCCGGCTACCGACTTTGCCCGCCGTCACATCGGCCCATCACCGGCTGACATCGAAAAGATGCTCGCAACCGTCCAGGCGTCCAGTTTGGCCGACCTGATGACGCAAACCATTCCATCCAACATTCGCCAAGCCGCGCCGCTCGATTTCGGCCCTGCGCTTTCCGAAACTGAAGCGCTCGACCGTTTGCGCGAAATTGCGAATAAGAATCAGGTCTTCACTTCGCTGATCGGACAAGGCTATTCCGGCACCATTCTGCCCGCAGTGATCCAACGCAACATTCTGGAAAACCCGGCTTGGTATACAGCCTATACGCCTTACCAACCCGAAATCAGCCAGGGCCGTCTGGAAGCGCTCATCAATTACCAGACAATGATTTGCGATTTGACCGCGCTCGATGTCGCCAACGCTTCGTTGCTGGACGAGGCAACCGCCGCCGCCGAAGCAATGGCGCTCGCCGCACGTTCGAGCAAATCAAAATCCACGCGCTTCTTTGTAGACAGCCAAGTCCATCCGCAAACGCTGGCCTTGCTGCAAACGCGGGCTGAACCGCTGGGCTGGACGCTGGTCATCGGCGATCCGCTGCAGGAGTTAGCGGGCGCGGAAGTGTTCGGCGCGATCTTTCAATATCCGGGCACGCACGGCGAGATTCGCGATTTACGCTCGGCCATTGCCGAAGTCAAAGCGCAAAACGGTGTGCCTGTCATCGCCGCCGATTTGCTGGCGCTGACCTTGCTGACGCCGCCGGGCGAATTGGGCGCGGAAATCGCCATTGGTTCGGCGCAACGTTTCGGCGTGCCGATGGGCTACGGCGGCCCGCACGCGGCGTATATGGCCGTGCGCGATGCCCACAAACGTTCGCTGCCGGGGCGGCTGGTTGGCGTTTCGATTGATGCGCGCAAAGCGCCCGCTTATCGCCTCGCGCTGCAAACACGCGAACAGCACATCCGCCGCGAGAAGGCCACCTCGAACATCTGCACCGCGCAAGTGCTGCTGTCCGTGATGGCTTCGATGTACGCGGTCTATCACGGACCGGAAGGGCTGACACATATCGCGCGCGACGTGCAACGCAAGACCGCCGTGCTCGCAGCAGGCTTGCGCCTGCTCGGCGTCAACGTTTTGAACGACACCTTCTTCGACACCCTGACTGTCGGGGCCAGTGACAGGCAGGCCGAAATCATCGCACGTGCGGCCAGCGAGAAGATCAACTTCCGCGTACTGCCGAGTCGGTTGGGCATCGCGCTCGACGAAACCACAACGCCCGCCGTCATCGAAGCCGTCTGGCGCGCCTTTGGCGGCACGCTCATCTTTGCCGAAGTCGAAGCGGAAGCGAACGCCGGCTTGCCTGCCGCGCTCACACGCACCTCAACTTTTCTGCAACATCCGGTCTTTCATCGCCATCGTTCCGAAACAGAATTGCTCCGCTACATGCGCAAGCTCAGCGACCGCGACTTGGCGCTGGATCGCGCGATGATTCCGCTCGGTTCTTGCACAATGAAGCTCAACGCGACCGCCGAGATGATTCCGGTCACCTGGCCCGAATTCGGCGCGTTGCATCCCTTCGCCCCCGCTGAACAGGCGCGCGGTTACGCCGAGATGTGCGACGACTTGAAAGCCAAGCTCTGCGCGATTACCGGCTACGATGCGATTTCGCTGCAACCCAATTCCGGCGCGCAAGGCGAATATGCCGGGCTGCTGGCGATTCGCGGCTATCACGCCAGCCGCGGCGAAGCGCACCGCAATATCTGCCTGATTCCCTCTTCCGCGCACGGTACCAATCCAGCCTCCGCGCACATGGCCGCGATGGAAGTCGTCGTCGTCAAATGCGATGACCACGGCAACATTGACATGGCCGACTTGCAGGCCAAAGCCGAACAGCATTCGGCCAATCTCGCCGCTGTGATGGTGACTTATCCATCCACGCACGGCGTGTTTGAAACCGAAATCCGCGCACTCTGCGACATCGTTCATCAACACGGCGGCCAGGTGTATCTGGACGGCGCGAACCTGAACGCGCAAGTCGGCCTCGCGCGCCCTGGCGATTACGGTGCCGATGTCTCGCATCTAAATTTGCACAAGACCTTTTGCATCCCGCATGGCGGCGGCGGCCCAGGCATGGGACCCATCGGCGTCAAAGCGCATCTCGCGCCTTTCCTGCCAGGGCACCCAGTGATTGACGGCGGCACTACTCCTGTTGGGCCGGTGTCAGCAGCGCCGTTTGGTTCGGCCTCGATCCTGCCAATTTCGTATGCCTACATTTTGATGATGGGTGGTGAGGGATTGCAGCGCGCGACCGAAGTGGCAATTCTGAATGCCAATTACATCGCGGCGCGTTTGGATGCGCACTTCCCCGTGCTCTACAAGAACACCAACGGACGTGTCGCGCACGAATGCATCATTGACCCGCGCGCGCTCAAAGACAGCAGCAGTGTGACGGTGGACGACATCGCCAAGCGGCTGATTGATTATGGCTTCCACGCGCCGACGATGAGCTTCCCCGTGCCGGGCACGCTGATGATCGAACCGACCGAATCGGAATCGCTCTATGAATTGGATCGCTTCTGCGACGCGCTGATCGCCATCCGCAATGAGATTCGCGAAGTCGAAATCGGGCGCTTCAACATTGCCGATGCGCCGCTGCGGCACGCGCCGCATACCGTCCACGATCTGGCCGATGACAATTGGGATCGTCCTTATTCGCGCGCGGAAGGCTGCTTCCCGGCGGGTTCGGCGCGGATGGACAAGTACTGGGCGCCAGTTGGGCGCATTGATAACGCATACGGCGACCGCAACCTGTTCTGCGCGTGTGTGCCGCTGGAAGAGTATGCGCAAGCGGCGGCGGCGAAATAGGCTGCTTGCATTGATGCGGCTTGGCAAAGCCCTCAAAACATCCGCCAATGAGGTGTCACTGAAGCCTGAAGCCCGAAGCCTGATTCCTGACAGAGTGAAAATCGGCCATCAATTTTCATTCATCAGGAATCAGGCTTCGGGCTTCAGGTTTCAGTCAAACCGTTCAAGTGTTCCGGCTGGTGACAATGAATCCAGACCGCTTTTGCTTTGTTGCGAGATTGTCTACCGCGTGCCCCACTCCCACATCCCAAACCCGGTTTTCTTGTCGAGCGGATGCCCAGCCTGTTTCAACGCCAGCGCAATCTGCCCGCGATGATGCGATTCGTGCGCGATTAGATAGCCGAGCCAGGCGACGGCGTGCGGCTTGAAGCCTTTGATCTTGCCGGTCGTTGAGAGCGCGCGATCCAGTAAAACACCGATGGCTTCGGCGGAGGCTTTCAATGCCGCAGTCAGTAATTCCTTGTCACCAGCGTCAGCTTTTTCAATCTTCTGCAAGCTGGTCAGCAAATCCGGCGCGGCGGATTGCAGCCACATCAGGCGCACGTTGTGAATGTGGGCGAACTGCTCGCCGACGGTGCGGCCTTTAGACGCTGAGAGGTCGCGCAGGTTTTCCGGCGCGATGGCGTTGAGCAGGTATAGCTGGATGCGCTGGTGAATCTGCCAGGTTTCAAGCAGTTGTTCTTTCATCGGTTTTCCTTTCGGTTTGCCAACCAGTGTAAGCAGATAATTCGTGGCGTCAAATTTGTTGGCGCGAGCTTTTTGAGGGCTTCTTGCGCCGACCCCATGCGACGGCTAGAATCAATTTCCGCTGATTCCGCTAGCAAGTCCCGGACGATCAGTTTTGAAGGCTTGAACCATGACCCGACCACTGAATCCTTTATCCGTCGAACTTTCTGACCAGTTGCGTGACCGCTTGCGGCGCTTGCTGGTGCGCGTGGATGAAATGCGCGCCCAGGCCCAACAACCCGGCGCTTGGCATCCGCCCGTTGATTTGTGCGAGATGGAGGACGCCATTTTGGTGCGCGCCGAAATGCCCGGCGTTTCGCTGGCGCACATCCGCGTGAGCATGCTCGATAGCCGGTTGCGCATCGAAGGCCGCAAAGAACGCGAAGTCGAAGAACCCGCCAGCGATGAGCAACGGCCTTTGCGCTTCCTTTGTTTGGAGCGCGAGTATGGCGCCTTTGCGCTGAACGTCACCATCAAATGGCCCGTGGATGCCGAACAAATCACCGCCAAACTGCTGGAAGGCGTTTTGCACGTGCGGCTCCCCAAAACCAACGCCTGCGGGCGTGAGATTGCGATTCCGATTGTTGAATGAGAGTTGGCAGTTGGCAGTTGGCAGCATCTGCACAACTGACTAGCTGACTACTGACTACCGACTACTGACTATTTTTATGTCTACCAATACGAACGAAAACCCAGAAACAGCTTTGGCGCCAATTGAAGACGCTGATGAACAGCTCAAGATTCCCGAATCGCTGCCGGTCTTGCCGTTGCGCGACATCGTGATCTTCCCGTTCATGATCGTGCCGCTGTTTGTCAGCCGCGAACGTTCGATCCGCGCCGTAGATCAGGCGCTGGCCGAGAACCGCATGATCATGCTGGCGGCGCAAAAGGACGTGAATAAAGAGGAGCCGGGCGCGGGCGATCTTTACGACACGGGCACGGTGGCGATCATCATGCGCATGCTCAAATTGCCGGATGGCCGCATCCGCATTCTGGTGCAAGGCGTCTCACGCGCGCGCATCAAGTATCTGGAAGAATCGCCTGACTATTTGGGAGCGCGCATTGAGAACTTGCTCGAAACGCCGCCCGAACAGAATCTGGAACTGGAAGCCTTGACGCGCAATGTGCGCTCGAATCTTGAAAAAGCCGTCGCGCTCGGCAAAAACATATCGCCCGAAGTGATGGCGATTGTCTCGACCGTCGAAGACCCCGCGCGCCTGGCTGATCTGGCTGTTTCCAACCTCGAACTCAAAGTCGAAGACGCGCAGCAGGCGCTGGAGTTGATTGACATCACGGCCCGTTTGCGCCGCGTCAACGAGTTGATGGCGAAAGAGCTGGAAGTGCTGACCGTCCAGCAGGAGATCAACACCCAAGCCAAAGGCGAGATTGATCGTTCACAACGCGAGTTTTATTTGCGCCAACAACTCAAAGCCATCCAGACCGAACTCGGCGAAGGCAATGAACTGGCCGAAGACATCCAGCAGTACCGCGAGAAGCTGGAGAAAGCCAAGTTACCCAAAGAGACCCAGGAAGAAGTCGAACGCCAGTTGAAAAAACTGGAACGTATGCATCCCGACGCGGCTGAAACCGGGACATTGCGCAACTGGCTGGACATCATGGTTGCGTTGCCCTGGTCGAAAACGTCCAAAGAAAATCTCGATCTCAAAAAAGCCGAAGAAGTTTTGGAAGCCGATCATTACGGCCTCGAAAAGGTCAAAGAACGTATCATCGAAGCGCTGGCCGTGCGCAAGATCAAAGAGAAACCCAAAGGCTCAATCCTCTGTCTGGTCGGCCCGCCCGGCGTCGGCAAAACTTCGCTGGGCCGTTCAGTCGCCAAGGCGCTCAACCGCAAATTCGTGCGTCTGTCATTGGGCGGCGTGCACGACGAAGCTGAAATTCGCGGCCATCGCCGCACCTATGTCGGCGCAATGCCGGGCCGCATCATTCAATCCATCCAACAGGCGGGCACCAACAACCCGCTGATCATGCTGGACGAGATTGACAAGGTCAGTTCCGACTTTCGCGGCGACCCGTCATCGGCATTGCTCGAAGTGCTCGACCCCGAACAGAACAATTCGTTCCGCGACAATTACCTGAACGTGCCGTTCGATCTGTCGAACGTGATGTTTATGACGACGGCCAACGTGCTGGAAACCATCCAGCCCGCGCTGCGTGATCGCATGGAGGTGATCCGCCTGTCGGGTTACACCGAAGAAGAAAAGCTACAGATCATTCTGCGTCACCTGCTGCCCAAACAGATGGAGGAAAATGGCATCACGCCCGACCATTTGCACATTTCAGACGCGGCTTTCCGCGATGCCGTCGCCAAATACACACGCGAATCGGGCTTGCGCCAGCTTGAGCGCGAGGTCGGCAAAATCTGCCGCAAGGTCGCGCGCCGCGTGGCCGAGGGCGACACCAGACAAGTCCAAGTCACGCCCGCCAACCTCTCCGAATTTCTAGGCGTGCCACAGGTCGAACGCGACCAGGCTTTGAAGCACGATCAAGTCGGCGTCGTGACCGGCTTGGCTGTCACGGCGGTCGGCGGCGACATCCTGTTTATCGAAGCCATCACGATGGGCGGCAAAGGCGGGCTGCAACTGACGGGTCAACTGGGCGATGTGATGAAAGAGTCGGCTGCGGCGGCGTATTCTTACGCACGTTCCAACGCGGCTGATTTGGGCATCCCCGCCGATTCATTCACGACCAAGGATATTCACGTTCATATCCCCGAAGGCGCTACGCCGAAAGACGGCCCGTCGGCGGGTATCTCGATGGCGACGGCGATGGTTTCGGCGCTCTCCAATCGGCCCGTCCGCCGCGACATCGCCATGACCGGCGAGATCACGCTGCGGGGCAACGTGCTGCCCATCGGTGGGGTAAAAGAAAAAGTCCTGGCGGCCTATCGCGCGCAGATCAAGAAAGTCCTGCTGCCCGCGCAAAACCGCAAGGACATGGAAGACGTGCCGAAAGAGCCGCAACGCGAGATGAAGTTCGTCTTCGTTGACCACATCAGTCAGGTGCTGAAAGAAGCCCTGAGCGAGCCAACCACGCCTGCGGTCACAACCAATGGCGGGAATGGTACGCCGCTCAAGGCCAAAACAGTTTCGGCGCCGGTCAAATCAAAAACCAAGCTGCCTGAAATTGCTGGTGTCAGCGAGGCGGGCACCAAAGTACCCGCGAAAGCCAAACCCAAATCCGCTAAAACACGGCCTACGGCGCGGCATTGAGAGTCAATCCAAGGCATCCAAATAATCGGCAAACAACCGGCCAGAGCAAACGTCACGTAACGCTTGCTCTGGCCGAAGTTTTTTGGGTTGCGCTTGTCTACACTGAAGGACAACCGTCGGGCGCGTTAATTCAACGTGAAGTTAAAGGTCAGCACACCCTGCACCTTGACCGGCACATTGCTGAGCAATGTTGGGCGAAAGACCCATTGCCGCGCCGCGTCGAGCGCCGCTTGCCGCAACAGCGGGGGGCCGTTGATGACATCCGCATCCAGCACGCGCCCTTCTTCCGAAATCAGCACCTGTATTTGCACTGCGCCGAAGGCATGGGCGGCTCTGGCGATGGCCGGGTAAGCGGGCGTGACGCGATGGATTGCCAGCCCTTTCGTAACGCCATCCGAAATCTTCATGACCTGTCTGGGCGTCGGTTTGGCTTCCGGAACTGGATCGGGCGTTGGTTTTGGCGCGGGCGGCGGTGGCGGCGGCGCGACATTGCCGCCCGCCCCAGGCACATAAGCTGGCGCTAAATTCATCGCCCAATCCCCGCTTGTCGGTGACCCTGTATAAATAACCCGGTCATTCCTTATCGGACTCAAACTCGGAATGGCGGTCGGATTTGGAATCGGGGTGTTGGGGTCTGCCGGTCTGAAACTCGGCGCGGCTTGGGGCACAGTACGATTGGGTAGATTGACTGGCGGAGGTCCGGCTTGGATAGGAACCGGCGGGGCGAGTTTCGTCAGGTCAAAGCTTTCCGCCAAGCCCGGATTCAACCCCAGAATCGTCCACACGCCCAAGGTGGTCAGCAGTGCGGCGTACACCAGCCCGGTCAGGAAGAAGATTCTGCCGCCCCGGTAATTGGTTTTGGTTTTGGTTGATTCAACTAATTTATCGAACATCGCGAAGTCTCCCTTCTTGATTCGCCACGGGCGCGAAGTGAATTGCCTTGCCGATGGAATCTGCGGGGGTACAGCAGGCTGCCAGCCTGCTGTGGCTGGCGGTTGAAACGCCTGAAGGTAAGCGAGCGCCCGGCCAGCGCCCTTCAGCAGGCTGGCAGCCGCTTTGCCAAACCGATCCAGTGGCCCTTTGTGAGGGCGTCCGGCCAGCGCCCATCAGCAGGCTGGCAGCCTGCTGTACCTCCGCTCAATCCAGATTTTCGAGTTGTAAACCGATGGGAGCGCACCCGGCGGCCTTCATCGTGTCAATCACACGCACGACTGCGCCGTATTGGAGGCCGTGCGGCGCTTTGATGAACGTGGCTTTGCGATCCGGCGGGCGCGCGTCGAGCGCGTAATGCAACAGCCCTTCCAGTTCATTCAAGGTTGCCGCCGGACTGCTATTCAACTGATAGCCGCCGCCCGCACCGACCGTGACCACCAGCGTGTCGTCAGTTGTGTGTGCGGGAGCCTCGGCTTTTTCAGGCGCTTTCACTTCAAAGCGGCTCGGTTTCATCGGGCTGATGACGATAAAAATGATGAGCAACACCAGCAGCACGTCTATCAACGGTGTGACGTTGATACTGGGCTGGGCGGATTGATGATTGACTTGCATCGTTGTACCTCCGATTTGGCGATTTTGCCGACACTTCTCCCCAGGCAGGCTGTGCCAACAGCCCGCAAACGTTTTTGAGATAGAGCTTGCCGAGGCAGTTGCGCAAGGTAACCGCAGGACAAGCCCGAGTTGTTATCGTGGAACTAATCCAGGTGAGCCGAGACGTTCATTTTGCCGAAGACGATCACCGCATCGCTGCTGGTGAATTCGTTCCGGCGAAGCGGTTGAAAACTGGCTTGTTGATAAAGCACAGTCGAGAATCTGCTCAGCAACGTGGGGTCGTTGCCCGCATTCGCCAGGCCGGGCTGTTCGAGCAATTGTCCCAATTTGGCGCGGCCATTTTTCCCATTCACGCGCACGGTCGCGATGAATTCAGAATCTTCCGGCAGCGTTTGACCCAACTGCAACAACGCTGCGTGCGGGTTGAAGGCCGGCGGCGGCGGCGGTTGCAAAATCAGCACGCGATAACGGATGGCCGGGTCAATCGGATCATCCGCCGTGACCACTTGCGGTTCGGGCACGGCCGCTAGCAAAGTGCGATAGGCTGGGCGGAAAACGGCAGTCACCACGAAAAGAAATAAGACCAGTGAAACGACGGTGCCGATGCTTTGCGAAAACAGGCGCATCATCCAAAGATCAATCAAATCCTGCCGCCGCTGTACTGGATTGCCGTGCAAGCGCGTTTCGCGTTGCAACGCCGCCTGAATTTGCAGGGTCAGATCGGGGCCGCTGCCCAACGGCGCATGGGAAGTTTCGAGCTTCGCCAAATCCGCGCGCAGCCCGCGCAAATCAGCGGCGTAACGGCGACACGCGGCGCAGGCGCGCAGATGCTGCTGCAACTTGGCTTGTTCGCGCTCGGTCGCGTGCCCATCTACCTGGGCTGACATCAGCAATGGAAACTCTTTGCAACTCATAACGACAACCCGAATGGCTTTCGCCTTACGAACCAGCAACTATTTTTCGAGGAGCGCGCCCGCCGCGAACGCGTGTTAATAGAACCACAATGGAGTTGCTGACCCATCGTGCGTTCATCTCCGGTTTCGCCGACCCATCGGCTTTGAGCGTCGAAAAACGTTCACGGCCTGCTGGGCGCGCCCCTCGAAACTTGCGTAAGAACAGCCCGCGCCGTTCCTACTTTTGTTTTTCAATCGCCTCGCGCAGCATTTCGCGGCCACGCGCGATGCGTGATTTCACCGTGCCGACATTGGCACCGGTGACATAGGCAATCTCTTCGTAAGCCAGCCCCTCAATGTCACGCAGCACCACGGCGATGCGAAAATCTTTTTTCAAGCCCGTCAACGCGTGCTCCAACTGGCGTCCGCGTTCACTGGCCAACGCTTCGGTTTCGGGCGAAGCGTCCGCGCTGGGCAAATACTCGCTCGGCGCTTGCTCGGCTTCGTCGCCCTGCCCGCGTTGCCAATTGACCGGCGCATCGAGCGAAACCGTCTCTTTGCGGTAACGCCGCCGCCACCAGCGTTCTGACGAACGCGCCTGATTGATCGCAATGCGGCAAATCCAGGTTTTCAAACTGGCCTCACCGCGAAAGTGCGAAAAGTGGCGGTAGATTTTCAAAAACGTCTCTTGCGCCGCATCGCGGGCGTCTTCGCTGTCATTGAGCACGCGGTAACAAAGCACGTAAACCAGCGGTTGAAACTCTTCGACCAACTCTTCAAAGGCCGCCAATTCGCCCGTTTTCAGGCGCGCGATCAAACGGGTGTCTTGCAAGCAGACGACTGCTGAACGTGGCGCGGCGTCTTCCGCCACCTCCACCTGCCGGAGCTTTTCGATTCCAGCAATCAGCAATGCCTCTTTCTCAGCCAGCATGCGCGCTCTCCGTTTGCTTGTACTGGGCGTGCCCCCATGTGTTCGGGTTTTCGTGGGGCGTTTTATTTCGCGCTGCGTCGTTTCGGTAACGACACCCACTTAGACACGGGGTTCAAGGAGAAGTTCCCGGCCAAACTATAATTTTTTCCGGGTCACGATGAAAGGCCCGACGCGAAAATTAACCCGCCCTCGCGCAACCGCCCGCTCAAACCACCGTAACCGCAGACGATCTGGCGGGCAATCAACTTGCAACGGCTGAAATTATTTGGTTGAAACCAAATTCTGAAAGAGAGTAAAAAATGATAACGTACCTCATGCTGGTTTTACTCTTTTGACTCTGGCTTCCCTTCTACGTTGGTCAGGGCACAATCAAATCATAGGAGACAATAATGAGTACACCTTGTCCTAATCTGGAAGGTATCCGCAAAGCGATTGGCTGCCACATGCACATGCGCTTAGCCGGTCTGGCGTGCGCACTGTTCCTGGCGGCACCCACAGCTTACGGCCAAAACATTGCTTGGCCGCAATTCCGCGGGCCGGACTCGAATCCGGTAGGCACACATGCGCGGCTAGCTGAACGCTGGTCGAAAACCGAAAACGTCGAGTGGCTGCAGCAGATTCCAGGACGTGGCTGGTCTTCGCCCATTGTGACGGGCGGCAAAGTCTACCTCACCACCGCGACGACCGAGGGCAAATCGAAGCCGCCCCAAGTCGGGACGGAATACAGCAACGAATACGTCGCCGAACTGCAAAAACAGGGATTGCCGATGGATAAGGTGATTGAGCGCGTGACTGAGCGCGACATCGAACTGCCCAAAGAAGTAAAGCTGCATTACCTGCTCTATTGCCTGGATTTGAAGAGCGGCAAGGTCGAATGGCAAAAGGAATTTCACGCCGGGCAACCGCCGGGCGGACGGCACCGCAAAAACAGCTTTACGTCAGAGAGTCCCGTGACCGACGGGACGTTCATTTATGTCTATGTGGCGAATCTGGGGTTGTGGGCCTATGACCTAAAGGGCAAGCAAGTGTGGTCAACGCCGCTCGAAGCGAATCCGATCTATCTTGATTTCGGCACCGGCAGTTCGCCCGCGCTTATCGGAAACATGCTGGTCATCGTGAACGACAACGAAAAGCAGCAATACATTGCCGCCTTCGATAAACAAACAGGCAAGGAGGTCTGGCGCACCAATCGGGAAATCGGCCCGCAGGGAAGGCGCTCGGCCTGGGTGACGCCCTATGTGTGGCGGCACGCGCTGCGCACCGAGATTGTCGCCGTGGGGCCAGAGGTCGTCGTGAGTTACGACTTGGCAGGGAAAGAACTGTGGCGCATGGCGGGAATGTCGGGGGCGCCGATTCCGATGCCCTTTGCGTATGACGGATTGCTTTACATCAACGGCGGGCGTGGGGCCTTGCTCGTGGCCTTGCGTCCCGGCGCCAAAGGCGATATTTCGCTGGAAAAAGGCCAAACCTCGAACGATTACGTCGTCTGGTCACAACCGCGCGCGGGAACGTACTTGCCGTCGTCCTTAGCCTATGAAGGCGGCATTTATGTGCTGACTGAAACGGGCATCCTCACCCGCTTTGAGGCGAAGACGGGCAAGCAAAGCTACAAGACACGCATTGATCCGGCGGCCACGGCCTTCACGACTTCGCCCTGGGCATACAACGGCAAGCTGTTTTGCCTGAGCGAAGAAGGCCAGACCTTCGTCATCGCGGCGGGCGAGACATTCAAGCTATTGCATGTGAATGAACTGGACGAAATGGCGCAGGCGACGCCCGCCATTGTGGGCGAGCGCTTGCTGGTACGCACAGAAACGAAGCTGTACTCAATTCGCCGTAAGAAATGAGCGCCGTAAAGAAGATTATGAATCATCCGCAAACACTGATCGCGGCTTTAGCGGGCGCGCCTGAAATCATTATTGGTCTCGTGCGCGAAGTGCTGCCACAGAATTTGAAGCGTCGCCCCAGCCCCAACAAATGGTCAGTGCATGAACACGCGTGCCACATCACGACGATAGACACCCTTTACCTTGCACGGTTGGAATTGATGCTGTCCGAAACATCGCCCCAAATCACGCCGATGTCTGCTTCGCCGGAGGAGGAAGCAGGCGCATTACTCAACGTTGCTCTGAACGAAGCGCTGGCCTTGTATGTGCGCGAACGAACGCGCCTCGTCGAGCGGTTGCAGCAGCTTGCCGAAGCCGATTGGCTACGGACGGCGGCGCACGAAGAGTACAGTCATTACTCCGTCTGGATCATGTTTCGGCAACTGCTACTGCATGAGATGCAGCACGCCTACCGAATCGAAGAGCTACGACTAAAAAAAGACTGGGCGTAGACCGCCCGCTGAATACATAAGCCGAAGCTGCTTTAAGCGAGGCGTCGGGCGTTCGTAAACCTGACGTAATCCATAGCCCCGCAGTACCCAACCAAAGAAGTGGTGCTATGCGCTCACTGGTGGCGGCACGGAGATTGAAATGCAGCCAAAAGATACCCATTTCAAAGGCCTTCTGCAGCACCCGGCGCATGCCCTCCGCTTTCAAGTCTGCCTGGGTGGAGACCAACTGATGCGAATCTGGATTCTGCTAATTGCCTTGTTGCTGACGGCGTGCCAATCGCGCGACGGCTACTTTGGCCGCGTGAAAAAGCCCACGGCGCGGCGGCTGGTTTTCGAGAACTGGGGCGAACCGACTTCGCTCGATCCGCAGTTCATGCAGGCTGTGCTTGAGGGCAATATCGAAGATGCACTCTTCGATTCCCTAGTGCGCCTCGACCCAATTACATTAGAGCCGACAGCCGCCATCGCCACCCACTATGAGCGTAACCCAGAAGCCACGCGTTACGTTTTTTGGTAGTGGGGAAGTTGGGTGGGATGCGGGTAAATCTCGTGTCAGTAGCCCGCGGTCAGCAAGGGCTGGACTGGCGTAAAGCAGCCCTTGCTGACGCCTTGTCATTACCTAGTTTTTTTGCACGGCACTTAACAGTCGGTCATGAAGCCTATTTCCTTTCAGGAGTGACAGATCACTACGGAGGAGAGGCAATGGACACGCGCTTAGTTACGGTAACTGA
>JACPYM010000078.1 GCA_016196035.1 Acidobacteriota bacterium
AGCGATTATCGCGACGGCGCGCAAGTTCCTGGGGGTGATCTACCGGACGCTGAAGAACAAATGGGTGTTCGCAGACTTCCCCCATTTCGTCCTCGCCGAGGGCTAACAACCACCTCGGAGTAGACAACTCATCATAGGAGACGTGATCTGATGCGGGGATTCTTTCACCAGGCATTTTGGCTGGCGTTATCTGCGACAGCGACCGTGATTGGAGTGGCGATGGCCTCGCCTGTACAAGCGGCCACCATCGTCTATGTCAGCAATTGTGAAAGTAATGATATTTACGTGTGGCAGCTTAACCGGCAGACGGGCGAGTTGACGTTGCTTGAGAAAGTCGCGCTGCCCGGCATTCTCAAAGCGGGCGGTTCAACGCCGATGACGGTCAGCCCGGATCGCCGCTTCCTGTTTGTCGCCACGCGCGGCGAACCGCAAAGCGTCTTCACCTTCGCCATTGACCCGAAAAGCGGCAAGCTCACACTGATCGGCAGCGGGCCGTTGGTTGACAGCATGCCTTATATCTCGACCGACCACATGGGACGCTTTCTGTTTGCAGCGTCGTATCCCGGCCACAAGTTCACCGTCAGCCCCATTGGCGCGAACGGCGTAATCGGGCCGACGCAGCAGATTTTGGAAAACCAGACGAACGCGCATTCGATTCTGGTGGATGCAAAAAATCGTTATGTGCTGGCGGCGACGCTGGGCAACGATCTGGTCAATGTGTTCAAGTTCGAGGCGAAGACAGGCAAGCTTGCGCCGAATACGCCTCCATCGGTTTCGGTCAAAGCCAAGACCGGCCCGCGTCATTTGGTCTTTCATCCGAAAGGCAAGCTCGTCTATGTGCTCGGCGAACTCGATGCGGCGGTGCATGTGTTTGATTACGATCCCGGCAAAGGGCTGCTCAAAGAGAAACAAGCGGTCAGTGCTTTGCCGCCGAGCGTAACCGGCAGGATTGCCGCCGCCGATTTGCACATCACACCTGATGGCAAGTTTGTTTACGTTTCAGATCGCACGACGAATAAGCTCACGGGGTTCAAGGTCAATGCGGCGGATGGCACGTTGACCTTGATTGAAAGCCTTCCGACCGAAGCGATGCCGCGTAGCTTCAGCATTGATTCAGCGGGGCGTTACCTGTTTTTAGTCGGGATGCGGTCCCATCAGATGTCGGGTTACCAGATTGATGCTGTCACGGGAAAGCTGACTAAGCTCAAGGAATATGCGCTGGGCAAGATTCCCAACTGGGTCGAAATCGTGGACCTTCCACGAAAGTGAAAAGTGAAAAACTTATGAACACGCTTTCTCAAAATGAATTACGCGATACGACACGCCGTCATTTCTTCGGGCAATGCGCGGTCGGACTGGGTTCCATTGCGCTCAACTGTTTGCTCTCGAACGAGGGCTTGAGCGCGCCGCAGCACCCAACCATTGATTCAAGCAAGCCGATGGCGCCACGCAAACCGCCGCTGCCAGCCAAAGCCAAGCGGGTGATTTATCTGTTTATGGCGGGCGCGCCTTCGCAACTGGAATTGTTTTCCGACAAGCCGAAGCTGCGGGAATTGACGGGACAACCGCCGCCGCCGAGTTTGATGAAAGGCAAACGTTTTGCCTTTCTCAAAGGCAACGAAACACTGCTGGGGACGAAGCGCAAGTTTGCGCAATACGGGCAAAGCGGGATGACACTCAGCGAATTGCTGCCGCATCATCGCCAGATCGTAGACGAGGTTTGCTGGTTGCGCGGGATGTCCACCGATGTCTTCAATCACGGCCCGGCGAAGCTGTTTATGAACACGGGCTTTCAAATCCCCGGTCGCCCCGCGTTCGGTGCGTGGGCGACATACGGGCTTGGCAGTGAATCGAAAGACCTGCCTGGCTTCGTCGTATTGCAAAGCGGGCGGCGTGGCCCGCGCGGCGGTGCGACGTTGTGGAGCAGCGGCTTTTTGCCGACTTCGTTTCAAGGCGTGCCCTTTCGCGGACAGGGCGATCCGATTCTCAACCTGCAAAGTCCGGCGGGACTCGGACGCGAGCAGGAACGCGATTTTTACGACACGGTCGGCGCGTTGAATAAAGCACGGCACGAGCAAACCGGTGACCCTGAAATCCTGACGCGGCTGAACGCTTATGAAATGGCCTTTCGCATGCAAACGAGCGCGCCGGAATTGATGGATTTGAGCCAGGAATCGGCGGCGACGCTGGCGCTCTATGGCGTGAAGCCGGGCGAGTCGGGCTTTGCGGCGAATGCGTTGCTGGCGCGGCGCATGATCGAACGCGGCGTGCGTTTCGTGCAGTTGTATCACACCGATTGGGATCATCACGGCGAACGCGGCAACAACCTTGATGGCGACCTCGAAGCCCGTTGCCGCGAGGTTGACCAAGCCAGTGCCGCGCTCGTGCTCGACCTGAAACAACGCGGCCTGTTGGAAGACACCATCGTCGTTTGGGGTGGCGAATTCGGGCGCACGCCAATGGGCGAAGTACGCGAGACGACCGGGCGCGATCATCACATCGAAGGCTTCACGCTGTGGGTGGCGGGCGGCGGTTTCAAACCCGGCTATTTGCACGGCGAAACCGATGAACTCGGCTTTGGCGTGGTTGACGGCGGCACCCACGTACACGATTTGCACGCCACGTTGCTATATCAACTTGGCTTCGATCACGAAAAGCTGACTTATCGGTTTCAAGGGCGAGATTTCCGTCTGACAGATGTGCACGGCAAGGTCATCATGGACGTACTCGCCTAAGCGGTTCAGCAGCCCTTGCTGACGCCTTGTCATTACCTAGTTTTTTTGCACGGCACTTAACAGTCGGTCATGAAGCCTATTTCCTTTCAGGAGTGACAGATCACTACGGAGGAGAGGCAATGGACACGCGCTTAGTTACGGTAACTGA
>JACPYM010000079.1 GCA_016196035.1 Acidobacteriota bacterium
CAGCACAAGCCGTGCGGATGAAGCTGCTGCGCCAACCACAACGTGCAGGCTTCGGCATCTAGGAGATCGTTAAGGGGAAAGTCAATCATTCCCTAAGCTTACCCCTGGCGATGCAAACTGACTACACATGAGCCAAACTTTTTTGCGCCCGTCAGGATGGCAATGGGCGTGCTGGGCTACGCGGGCGGACTGGCGCTCCTGCTCAGCGCCATCGGTCTGTACGGAGTGCTGGCGCAGGCGGTCAGCGGGCGGACGCGCGAAATCGGCATTCGGATGGCGCTGGGCGCACAGCCCGCCACTGTAGCGCGTTTGATCTTGCGCGAAGGGCTAAGCCTGACCCTGGTTGGAATTCTGCTTGGACTGGTTTCCGCAGTGGCTTCGACCCGTTTCTTATCCAGCTACCTTTACGGAGTCACGCAGCACGACCCGCTGACATTCACTGCCGTTGGATCGTTGCTGCTCGGTGTCGCCTTGTTGGCCTGCTACCTTCCGGCACGCCGCGCCACCAAAGTTGATCCGCTGGTCGCACTCCGGCACGACTGAAACCGATGGCTGATTCGGCAAATACAACCCGCGATCGCTTTTGGCTCTGGCTGATTCGCTTCATCGGCCTGCTCGTGCCGCGCCGCTTGCGCGCCGATTGGCGGCAGGAGTGGGAAGCCGAATTGCAGTATCGGGAAGCGATGCTGGCGGAGTGGGACAAGCTGAATTGGCAAACCAAGCTGGATTTATTGCGACGCAGCACCAGTGCGTTTTGGGATGCGCTGTGGCTGCAACCGAAACGCTGGGAGGAAGAGATGTTTCAAGATTTGCGTTTGGGCGTGCGGATGTTGCGGGCGCAACCGGCATTTGCGTTGGTGGCGGTGCTGGCGTTGGCGTTGGGCATTGGCGCGACGACGCTGATTTTCAGTGTGGTCAATGCCGTGTTGCTCAGACCGTTGCCGTACCGCGAGGCTGACCGCATTGTGCGGTTGGAAGAGCGCCACGGACGCGGCGGGCCAGGCAATGTTAGTTACGCCAGTTTCCTTGACCTGGGCGCGGAGACGGCCTCGCTCGAACAGATTGCGGCATCGCGCTTTTGGACGGCGAATCTGACCGACAGCCGTAACGCCAACGTCGAACCGGAGCAGGCGCCGAGCGCGCTGGTTTCGGCCAGTTTCTTTTACGCGCTGGGCGTGACGCCGTTGCTGGGCCGCACCTTTTTAGCGGCAGAGGATCAGCCGGGCGGCCAGGCCGTCGCGGTGTTGAGCTATGCGTTGTGGCAACGCCGCTATCAGGGCGACCCGGCGATCATCGGCAAAACGATTCGAGTCAGCGATGTTGATCGAACGGTCGTCGGCGTAATGCCCAAAGACTTTCAGTTTCCGACCAATACCGAATTGTGGACGCCGTTGGTGGCGGGTGGCGATTTGCGCGACAACCGGCGCGCGCATCTGTTGGCGGTCATGGCGCGCTTGAAACCCGGCGCCACGCTCGCACAAGCGCAGGCCGAGTTAAGCGTGACGGCTAGCCGCATCGAACAGCAGCATCCGGGCGTTGATCCGCATCTGAGTTTTGGCGCGCTGCGTTTGCAAGACCGGTTGGTCGGCAACATGAAAACGGCGTTGACGGCGTTGCTGGGCGCGGTCGGATGTTTGTTGCTGATTGCCTGCGCCAATGTCGCCAATTTGCTGCTGGCGCGGGCGACGGCGCGCGAAAAGGAAATGGCGATCCGCGCGGCCCTGGGTGCGGGGCGCTGGCGGCTGATGCGGCAGTTGTTGACCGAAAGTTTGTTGCTCGCAGCCCTGGGTGGCGCGGTTGGCCTGTTGATCGTGTATTGGAGTGTCCGCTTCATCGCCACACTCGACCGCTTCGCTTTGCCGCGCATCAACGAAGTCAATGTTGATGCGCGCGTACTAGGCTTCACGCTGCTGGTCACGCTGGTAACGGGCGTGTTGTTCGGGTTGGCTCCGGCGTTGCAATTGCCCAAACACGCGCTGCAAGCGGCGTTGAAAGAAGGTGGACGAACTTCGGCGGGCACGCGGCGGCGCTATTTGCGGCACGGGCTGGTCGTCGCCGAGATGGCGCTGACGTTGCTGCTGCTGATTGGCGCGGGGCTTTTGGTGAATAGTTTCTGGCGCTTGCTGCAAGTGCGGCACGGCTTCGATCCGCAAAATGTCGTCACATTCAACCTCTTCCTCTCGCCGACGCGGTTTTCGACTGAACCGCAAAAGATCAACTATCTCAAACAGGTGCTGGAGCGTGTGCAGACTACGCCCGGCGTGCGCGCGGCAGGGCTGACCTCGACGACGCCACTGACGGGCGGCCCGGCCACCGATTTCGAGATTGAAGGTCGCGCGCCGGTTGACGATGCCCACGCGCCAGTGGCTGACATTCGCATTATTGATGCGAACTACTTCCGCGCGATGAGTATCGGCTTGGTGGCCGGACGAGCGTTCAGCCACAACGACACTGCCGAAGCACCGCGCGTGCTGATCATCAACGAAACGCTGGCGCGTCAGTTCTTCTCCGATGAAAGCCCGCTCGGTCGGCGCATCACGATGAAAGATTGGGGGCCGCCGCTGACGGGTGAAATTGTCGGCGTGGTGGCCGATGTCAAAGAGAACGGGCTGGATGCGGCCATGCAGCCCGAAATTTATTGGCCCTATCCGCAATTCCCGTCGAATTTCAACACGCTGATGGTCAAGGCGGCGGGCGATCCGGCGGGCATCGTGGCTGCCGTCAAACAGCAAATCTGGGCGGTAGATGCGCAACAGCCCATCGCGGCGATTGCGACGATGGATGAAGTGCTGGCGCGTTCGGTCGCCAGTCGCCGCTTCAATCTGTTGCTCTTCGGTGCGTTCGCGGCAGTGGCCTTGTTGCTGGCGGCGGTGGGTGTTTACGGCGTGATCTCATACACCGTCTCACAACGCACGCACGAAATCGGCGTGCGGATGGCGCTGGGCGCAAAGACTGCGGATGTGTTGCGGCTCTTCCTCGCGCACGGTCTGCGCCTGGCCAGCGCGGGCGTCGTGCTGGGCCTGGCCGGAGCCTTAGTGCTGACGCGAGTCATGCAGGGTTTGTTATTCGACGTAAGCGCGACAGACCCGTTGACCTTTGCGAGCGTCGCCTTGGTGCTGACGTTGGTCGCGCTCCTGGCCTGTTTTATCCCGGCGCGGCGGGCGGCGCGCGTTGATCCGCTGCGCGCCCTACGCCACGAGTGATGCCAATGAAAGAGCCGAAGCAAACAACACGGGGTCATTTTTGGCGCGGGCTGATCCGCTTCATCGGTCTGCTTGTGCCGCGCTGGTTGCGCGCGGATTGGCGGCAGGAATGGGAAGCGGAGTTGGACTGCCGCGAACGGCGCTTGGCCGAGTGGGAGCGGCTCGACTGGCGCAATAAACTGGATTTGTTCCGGCGCAGCACCAGCGCGTTTTGGGATGCGCTCTGGCTGCTGCCCAAACGCATGGAGGACGAACTGATGCAAGACATACGATTTGGCTGGCGCGTGTTGCGGCAACGGCGCGGGTTCACGCTGGTGGCGGCGCTCTCGTTGGCGCTGGGCATCGGCGCGAATACGGCAATTTTCAGCGTCGTGGATTCGATCCTGCTGCGGCCCTTGCCGTATCCGGGCGCGGCGCGGCTGGTCAAATTGGCGGCGGCGAATTTTCAGCAACAGGTGCAATGGGAGCACTGGAACCGTGCCGGCGTGCCGTTGGCCGATTTCCGCGAATGGCAGGCGCAGAGTCAGAGCTTTGAAGAGATGGCTTTGTATACTGGGGCAGGGGCCTATCCCACTACGGTGGACGATGACAGCCGCTATTTGCTGGGCAGCCGGGTTTCGCTGAATCTGTTTGCGATGCTGGGCACGCGGGCCGCGCTGGGGCGGCTTTTCGTACCGGCAGATGAACAGCCCGATAGCCCGCGCGTGACCGTGTTGAGCCATCAATTTTGGGCGGAGCGCTTTCAGGCCGACCCGCAAATCCTGGGCAAGCAACTGGCGTTGAAAGACGAGACTTACACCATTGTAGGTGTGCTGCCGGCAAGCTTCCGCGATTATTTCACGCAGATGCCGCGCGACTCGGGCTTGCAGATGGCGCCTTTGCGTGTGTTGAACCTTCCACCGACGCAGTTTTGGCTGCCGCTCAAGGTGACGCACGAAGCCGCGACCTGGCACGGTTACGGCGGCAATCGGCACGGTTCATATTCTGTCTTGGCGCGGCTCAAACCCGGCGTTACCCAGGCGCAGGCGCAGACTGAACTTTCGGCTATCGCGGCGCAACAGGCCGAGCGTTACCCCGAATCAAACAAAGACCTGGGCGCAACCGTGGTTAATCTGCACGCAGAAGTGACGGGCGGCACGCGCGGCAGGCTGCTGTCGTTGGTCGTGGCGTTTGCGCTGGTGTTGTTGATCGCCTGCGCCAATGTCGCCAGTTTGTTGCTGGCGCGCGGCATCGAACGCGCCAAAGAATTGGCGATTCGCGCGACGTTGGGCGCGGGCCGCTGGCGGTTGTTGCGGCAATTGCTGACCGAATGTTTGTTGTTGGCCGGGTTGGGCAGCGCGCTGGGCTTGGCGCTGGCATACGCGCTGGTCGCGGGCCTGCGTCCGCTCATCCCCGTGGACATCCCGCGCAGCGATGCCATCACGCTGGATTACCGCGCCTTGCTCTTTACGCTGGGGCTGTCGTTGCTGGCGACCTTGCTGGCCGGGCTGTTGCCCGCCTGGCAGGCCGCCAAGCTGAATCTGACTGAAGAGTTGAAAGAAGCCGGGCGCAGCGCCACCGAAAGCCGCCGCAATCGTGGATGGCGGCACGCGCTGGTCGTGAGCCAGGTGGCGCTGACGATGATTTTGCTGACCGGGGCGGGGCTGGCAACCAAAAGCTTTTGGCGCGTCGCGCACCAAGCTTTGGGATATGACACCGCGAACCTGGCGCGGCTGAGAGTGTTGCCGCCAGGGCCTGAAAACAGGGAGCGGTATCGGCGTTTGCTTCCCGATGCGCAGGATGCCGCCGAGTGGCAACAGTATTGGCAACCGCTGCTGGCCCAGGTGCGCGCCTTGCCGGGCATTGCGGATGCGGCGTTCACTTCCGGTTATCCGCCCGAAGGCGTCAATTTCGGTGCGACCATGCGCATTCCCGGTCATCCGCCCGTCAAGCCACGGCTGGGCACGGCGATCACTGGCGATGTGGTTAGCGACGATTATTTCCGCCTGTTAGGGCCGCGCGTGCTGGCGGGGCGGTCTTTCAACGCCGCAGACAATTTCGAGCGTCCCCGCGTACTCGTCGTCAACGAAACTTTTGCGCGCACCTACTTCCCTCATCAAGCCACCGTGGGACAAACCGTGACGCTTAATCCAGGCTCAAAGATCGAAGCCCAAGCCACGATTATCGGCGTCGTGGCTGACACGCTGGGACGGCTGGATCGCCCGCTGGAACCGCAGGTTTATCAGGCGCTCACACAATTGCCGTTGCGCGATTACAACCTGCTCGTGCGCACCACCGGCCCGCCGGAAGCCAGTTTTGAGGCGCTCCGCAAGCTGGCGCGGACGTTCAATTCTGAGCGGCCCGCTGACCAACCGGTCACGCTTGCTGAAGCGCGCACGCAGTTGACGGTGAAGCCGCGTTTTTATCTGGCGCTGCTTGGCAGCCTGGCGCTGCTGGCCTTGGTGCTGGCCGTGACGGGCATTTACGGCACGCTCTGGCTGACGGTGAATCAGCGCACGCACGAACTGGGCGTGCGCCGCGCGCTGGGCGCACAGGATGGCGACGTGTTGCGTTTGGTATTGCGGCAAGGGGCGGGCTTGGTGTTGGCCGGAATGTTGCTGGGCCTGTTGGGCGCGTGGGGGCTGACGCGTTTCATACGCGGCTGGCTGGTCGAAGTCAGCCCGACCGATCCGTTGACGTTTGTGGCGGTGGCGCTGTTGTTGTTATTGGCCGCGCTGCTGGCGTGTTATGCGCCCGCGCGGCGCGCCGTGCGGGTTGATCCGTTGGTGGCGTTGCGCAGTGAGTGAGTGAAGCAGCGCAACCTGGGTACGCACCGCTTCCAGCGTGCAGTTTCGGCGGCTGGCGGAGTAATGCCGAAGGGAAATCCTGCCGGATTGAAAACGTCCTCAGCCGAGACTGCACGCTGGAAGCGGTGCGTACCCAGAATTGCCGTACTGAGGCTCTATTCGATAACCGAAATACCTAACCCCGCACCTGCGCCGACGTGGACGAAACCATCCGTCACAAAAATCCCACCCTTCGCTACGTCGTCCAAAATGTCCAGATGTCCATCGAGATCGGCGTAGGCGCAATTGTGCAGCGCCAACGCCAGATGAGCTGCGGCGGACAGCGAGATGCACGATTCATCCATACAACCAATCATCGTGCGAATGCCGCGCGCTTCGGCGACGGCGTTGGCTTTGAGCGCACCGGTGATGCCGCCAGTTTTCATAAGTTTTAGATTGATGAGCGGGGCGGGCGTCAGCAGCACGTCAGCGGCGCTCAAGACGGATTCATCGGCCATGACGGGAATGGGCGCACGCGCGCACAGTTCGCGCATTCCTTCCACATCAGCGGCGTCGAGCGGCTGTTCGATAAAGGCGATGTTGCAAGCGCGCAGTGCTTCGAGCACGCGCAAGGTTTCGGCCAGCGTGTAGCCCTGATTGGCGTCGAGCGTCAATCGCATGGCAGGGCCGACGGCGGCACGCACGGCGCGCACCCGCTCGACATCGGCGTCCGCAGCCAACCCGATTTTGATTTTCAGCGCTTTGAAGCCTTGGGCTTGAAATGCCAACGCCTGAGCGACGCTGGTGGCGGTTACGGCAATGCTGAGCGTGACCGTCGTTTCGATAGCGGCGCGCGCCGCACCCAACAAGCGATAGAGCGGCAATCCGGCCAATTTGCCGAGCAAGTCATAGAGCGCGATGTCCACGGCGGCAATGGCGCTGGGCGCGGTTGGGGCGAGCGCGGTCAGTTGCGCCCACAACGCTTCGATGCGTGTGGCATCAGCGCCCAGCAACACGGGTTTGAAAAGCCGTGTGATGGTGTGTTCGACACTCGCGGCGGTCTCGCCCGTGACGTGTTGATCAGGCGCGGCGTTGCCGTAACCGACCAAACCATTTTCCAGTTCCAAACGCACGACGATGTTGGGTGCGGCCTCCAGCGCTTCATACGCGACGACCGAAGGGTTGCGAAGTTGGAAGTCGTGGCGGGCAACGGTCAACGAGACGATGCGGGTGTTCATAGTCGGTGCAGTTGGCGCAGGCAGGCTGCGGCAATTTCGGCGGCGGATTGCGCGGGTTGAATGGCGATGTGAATGGGCGCAGCTTGATAAAGCGGCAGGCGTTGTTCATAGCGGGTGTGGGCCGTCGCTTCATCCGGCGCGAGCGGGCGCGTGATGCCGTCCTGCCGAATGCGCTGCCAGCACAGTTCAAAAGGCGCATCCAGCCAAATCAGCACGCCGCTGTCTTGCATCAAGGCGCGATTTTCGGCGCGCGTGATGGCCCCGCCGCCAGGCGCAATTACGGCAGGTTCGCCTTGCGCCGTTTCCGCCAGCGTTTGCGTTTCGAGTTGGCGGAAACGCGCTTCGCCCGCGCGTTGAATCAGCTCGAAGATCGTGCCACCGGCTTGGGCTTCGATCAGGCGATCCAGGTCAATGAAGGGGCGCTGCAAGCGGGCCGCCAGCACGGGGCCTACAGTGGACTTGCCGGAGGCCATAAACCCCACCAGAAAAATTTGAGATTTGAGATTCGAGATTTGAGATTCGCTCATGGGGCGACAGGCGCGCCGCAAGCGGCGAGTAGCCGGTAAAACTCCGGCAATGAGACCGACGCCGCCTCGGCATTGGCGATTTGCGTCGCGCCCTCGGCCCCCAGCGCCGCCACCGCGAAGGCCATCGCAATGCGGTGATCGCCGTAAGAGTCTACCGCCGCGCCGCGCAAAGTTTGCCGGCCTTTGATTTGAAAGCCGTCTTCGAACTCTTCAATTTGGGCATTCATCCGGCGCAGGTTGTCCACGATGGCGCGGATGCGGTCGCTCTCTTTGACGCGCAATTCGCGGGCGTCGCGCACGGTCAGCGTGCCCTCGAGTTGCGTGGCGGCGACGGCCAGGATCGGCAATTCGTCAATCAGGTTGGCGATGACCGCGCCCGACAGTGTGAGATCGCCTTGCAGTTTGGACGAACGCGCGCTGAGATCGGCGACGGGTTCGCCGTGCACCAGGCGTGGATTGGTGATGTCAAGCTGGCCGCCCATTTGCCGCAACACGTCGAGCAAGGCCGTGCGCGAAGGGTTGATGCCGATGTGGCGCAGATGCAATTCGGCATCCGGCACGATCAATGCGGCGACCAAAAAGAAGGCGGCAGAAGACAAATCGCCTGCGACTGTGTATTCGCCCAATGCTTTGAGCGCTTGGCCGCCCACGATAGAAAGGCGTTCGCCCGTGCTGGTTTGTTCACGCTGCAATGCAACGCCGCATTCGCGCAGCATCACTTCGGTATGGTTGCGCGTGGGCGTGGTTTCAATGACGGATGTGACACCGTCGGCAAACAACCCCGCCAGCAGCGTGCACGATTTGACTTGGGCGCTGGCGATGGGCGGCGTGTATTCAATGCCTGAGAGATTGCCGCCGTGAATGTGCAGCGGGGCGTAGCTGCCGTCGCGGGCTGCGATGCGCGCGCCGAGCAGGGTCAGCGGTTCGATGATGCGTTTCATCGGGCGGTGCTGGATGCTTTCGTCGCCGGTGATTTCGGTGGTGAAGGGTTGTCCGGCCAGAATGCCTGAGAGCAGGCGAATGGTCGTGCCCGAATTGCCTGCGTCGAGGACGCGCGTGGGCGCTTGCAAGCCGTGCACGCCGACACCCGTGATTTCGATGGCTGCGGGCGAACGTTTGGCGGGCACGCCCAGAGCTTCCAAGCAATCGAGTGTGCTTTGGCAATCGCGCGCTGAGGAATAATTCAGCAGTCGCGACGGGCCGTCGCCGAGCGCGGCGAACATGGCGCTGCGGTGCGAAATGGATTTGTCTCCGGGAATTTGAAAAGCGCCGCGCAGCCGTTCAACAGCAGCGAGGGTGACCGATGAAACCGTGGTTGCAGTGGATGATGATGAAGCCATGAGAAAAGAAGTTTTGCCGGTGAACTGAAACTTTCGCGCAAAGAGTGCCGTACAGACGGACGGCACTCCACGAATGATCCAAAAAAATGCGTTGTTGCGGTGAAGCACGCGGCCTGCCAAGCAGCCGGCCAGCACGCAGGTTCCGAAGCGAGCCAAGGCGCGTAAAGCCCGACGGTTGACAGGTTTTTTCGGCCTGTGTTACACAGGCTCGCGTTTTACCGAACTTGTTTACGTGATCGTCCTTGCGGTGTCCGAACGCGCGCATCTTATCACACGGTTTTCGTACCCCGGATGAAGAGCGCAGCTATTTTGGCCTCTCACTTGGACGGGGCCTGAAAGAAGGAACCTCCGGCTTATGATGCTAGCCGAAAATGTCGTCGAATTGACTATCGCCAGCCAACTGGAATTCATTGATCTGGTGACGACCCTCACGGACAACGTCACGCAGATGGTCGGGTTCGATGAGGAAGCCGCCTATTGGGTCAACATGGCGGTGCGCGAATCGGTCGCCAATGCGGTCGAGCACGGCAATAAATACGATCCGAACAAAACCGTGGACATCCGGTTCACCATCGGCGTGGACGCCTTGCGGGTGACGGTGCGCGATCACGGCGAAGGCTTCGATCCCGCGACGCTGCCCGATCCGCTTGATCCGCACAACATCCTGAATCCGGCTGGGCGAGGCATTCTTTACATGCGCACGTTTATGGACAGCGTCGAATACGAGCGTCATCCCGAAGGCGGCATGATCGCGACGATGTCCAAACGCCGCGCCCCGAAAGCCGTCGAAGCCTCTCAAGAAGGAGATCGCAAACACGATGCAGTTGGAAATTACTGAACGCAACGTGACCGCTATGTGGGGCGACATCGTTATCCTCGACCTGCGCGGCAAAATCACCATCGGCGAGGGCAGTGTGCTCTTGCGCGACTCCGTCGAAAACCTGCTGCAAGCCGGACGCAACCGCATCATCCTCAACCTGGGCGGCGTCAGTTATGTGGACAGTTCCGGCATCGGCGAATTGGTCTCGCGGTACACGACGACCAAAAACATGGGCGGCAAGTTGAAGCTGCTCAACCTGCCCAAAAAGATCAAAGACCTGCTGATGATCACCAAGCTGCTGACGGTTTTTGAGATTTACGAAGACGAACAGACGGCGTTGGAAAGCTTTCAATAGCCGGATGCTTGAAACAGGTAAGCCCGAAAGGCGCGCTGGACAATTTCCAGTCGCGCCTTTTGTTTTTAAGGTACAGGCAAGTAGCGCGCTTTCTTACCGGCCAGTTCGCTAAAGGTGAGCGCTTTGCCCAAGAGCACGGTCACATTATTCGCGGTCGTATTGGCGGTGGCTAAATCGCGGTTGCCGTCGCGGTCAAAATCCGCCACGGCCAGCATCACCGGGCCGCGCCCGACGGCGAAGCTCTGTTTCGCCGGAAAGGTACCATCGCCTTTGCCAAGCATGATGGTGACTTTGGCTTCGATGCTGTTGGCGACGGTAAAATCGGTTTGGCCGTCATGGTTGAAATCGCCCGTGATGACAGCGCTGCAATCGCCGATGGCGTAATTGGTGGCCGTCTGAAAATTGCCGTCGCCGAGGCTCAGCAAAACGTGTGCGCCCCGGCTGAAATTGTTGGCCGTGACCAGGTCGAGTTTGCCGTCCTGGTTGAAATCGCCCGTGGCGACCTGGTAGGCATTTTGTCCGGCGTAAAAGCGTTTGGCTTCGGCAAACGTGCCGTCGCCGTTGCCCAGATAAACGCCCAACTGCGTCGGGCCGTTGCGTTGCCAGGGACAGGTGATGAAATCGGGCTTGCCGTCATTGTTCAGATCGGCGGTAGTGACGAAGAAGGGCACATAGCCCAGGTCGAGCGTTTGCGGCGCGGCCCAATCATCAGCGCCTTGGCTAAGCAACAGCGTGGCTTGGTTGGCGCTCAGGCTGGCGACGATCAGATCGTCGCGGCCATCGCCGTTGAAATCGGCGGCGGCCAGCGAGCCGGGCGCTTGGGTAACGGCGATTTTGAGCGGCTCCTGAAATTCGCCCTTACCTTTATTGAGGAAAATCAGGATGGCGTCCTGGCCGCTCAGCGCAACGGCGAGATCGCGTTTGCCCAGGCCGGTGAAATCGGCGGCAATGACGGCGGTGGGAGCTTTGCCGACTGCGAGGTTGGTGGCGGGTTGAAACGTGCCGTCGCCTTTGTTGCGCAAGATGCTCAGGTTTCCGCTGTTGTGATTGCTGACGATCAGATCGGCGCCGTTATCAGGGCCGCCGAGCTGCGCGGCGGTGAGGTAGTAGGGTGCGGAATCTGCGGCATAATTTTGCCCAGCAGTTTGTGCGGCAGTGCGGACGAAATGAATCGCAGTGAACAGTATCGCGGCGGCCAGCGTGGGGATGAAGATGCGGCGCAAGATAATACCTCTCCTTGAATGCCTAATCGGATGCGCCTGCCCAGTGCAGGCGCATTGTATGCGATGTTCACCGCACTGTCAGTTACACGAGAGCTTCACACCAGCTTCATCGGTTTCGGATTCTTCGGATCACTGTAATCGTAAAAGCCCTTCCCCGACTTGCGCCCGTAAAGCCCGGCCAGCACCATTCGTTTGAGCAACACCGGCGGGGCGAAGCGTTTCTCTTTGAATTCGTCGAACATGATGTTGGCGATGTAATAGGTCGTGTCCAGGCCTACGAAATCAGTCAGTGTGAGCGGGCCCATCGGATGGCCGCAGCCAAGTTTCAGCGCGTTATCAATCTCTTCAATCGAAGACAGCCCCTCTTCCAACACGCGAATCGCATCGAGCATATACGGTACGAGCAGGCGGTTGACGATGAAGCCGGGTTTGTCGGGCGCGGTGACGACCGTTTTGCCGACGGCCTGGCCAAAGGCAATGACTTCCTGAAAAACGCTTTCGTCGGTGAGGATGGTGCGGATGACTTCGACCAGCTTCATCAGCGGGACGGGGTTGAAAAAGTGCAGCCCAACGAAACGGCGCTGCCGTTCGGCGCTGGCGGCCGTCATCATTTCGGTGATCGAAAGCGAAGAAGTATTCGAGGCGAAAATCGTTTCCGGCTTACAGAGCGCGTCGAGCTTGGCGTAAACATCGCGCTTGATCGCCAGGTTTTCGATGATGGCTTCGACGATCAGGTCGGCGTCGGCCAGGTCTTCGTATTTCGTCGTGCCGCGCAAGCGGCTGAGCGCGGCGTCTTTTTGCTCAACGGTGAGCGCGCCTTTTTCGGCGAACTTGGCGAGCGATTTCTCGATGCCGCTCAGGCCTTTTTGAATGAGTTCGTCACTGACTTCGACGAGGGTGACTGTGTGACCGCTCGTGGCGGCGATTTGGGCGATGCCTGCGCCCATCAGGCCGGCGCCGAGCACGCCGATTTTTTGGATTGCCATTGGGATTCCTCCTACAAAGAAAAATAAAGGCGGTATAGACAGGAGAGACTACGGAACAGACGGAAATAACGGAACAGACGGAAAGAGAAAGGGCTGCAAAGAGTTCTTTGATAACCACGAAGAAGCGAAAGGCACGAAGCGGAGAAGAGAAGGGAAGAGATGAATGCTTATTGTTTTCTGCCTTGCTTCGTGCCCTTCGTTTCTTCGTGGTTGCAAGCCTTTGTCAATGGATTTTGGCAAACTGCTAAATGACTGGCAGCAGGTTTCCTTCCGTCTGTTCCGTTATTTCCGTCTGTTCCGTAAGCTCTTTCCAGCCGGATTGAATAAAGTCTGGCATTACCGATTCAATTGGAGTGCCGTTTGCTCAACCGCCGGCATATAACGCGGCCTGACTTGATAGGCGCGCACAAAAGAAATTGTCACGAGAAAAGTGCAGGCGGCGATTAGCTCCACTTGCCGCCAAGTCACGCGTTCGCGGCCCGGCGCCAGATACGGGATGATAAACGCCAGTCCGGCTCCTGCCAACAGGCCGCCCATATGAATTGAGTTGTCAATGAACGGCACCGTAAAGCCGATGAACAAATTCACCGCGATGGCGGGCAAGACGGCAATGGCGAAGGAATTGATAAAGGCTGCGGGCAATTCGGCGCGATATTTGAAACTGAACACGGCCAGCACGCCAAACAGGCCAAAGATCGCCCCCGAAGCGCCGACGGCCACCGTATGAGGTTTGCCACTCAAGGCGTGCGCCAACACGCTGCTGAGCAGGCCGCCCAACCCGGCCAGCAAATAAATCAGCAGGAAGCGCACCGAACCGTAAAGCCGCTCGACCTGCGGCCCGACAATCGCCAGCGCGAAGCTGTTCGAGAGCAGATGCAGCCCGCTCAGATGCAAAAAGATCGGCGTGACCAGCCGGAAGTATTCGCCGTCCAGCAACGCCGCATTGGTTTTCGCGCCAAAGGCGAGCAAGGCGGGGCCGTCTACGCCGTGTAATAGGTTTTCAAAGGGTGAGCCGCCAGCCAGGGCGGCGATCAGTAAATACACCAGCAGATTCGCCAGAAACAGCGCATAGGCCACTGGCGTTTCGCGCGCGAAGAAGGCCGCCAAGAAGCGGCGTTCGATTTGTGTTTGCGCATTGAGCGCGGCCGTCGAGAGCCGCCGCATGCCGCAATTCACGCACAGCGGTTCGCGCGCGGGCGTGGGTTTTTTGCAGTGGCGGCAGACCTGAAACGATTGAATTGCATTGACGACCGGATGCGGGACAAAAGTCCGGATGGATGATTTGGGTGTGTGCTGTAGTGAAGCATTGGCGTTCATAAAGACACTTTCTCTCGAAATGGGGGAACATGGTTATCGGGAACTGGGAAAGGATGCGGCGGCGGGATGTGTGGATTGGGATGTCTGCTGGGATGCAACCGGTACGAGCGGTCAGTGCGGGCGCATTTTACCGGTTGACCAAGAGCTTTCAAAGAAAAATTTCTGTCGGTCAAAAGTCGGGCTTGTTGGGGCAGCGGGACAGTACCGCGCGCGTGAGCAAGCGAGATAGTGCGATTACGCCAAGGTGCCTGGTTTGACGCGCCGCTTGCTCACGCGCGCGGTACTGTCTCAATACGGCGGTGTGTTGCGTGGGCCTAGAGCGGCTGATAGACTGACGCTCCGCTCATCAAACTGAACGAAAACAACATTGGAAGTAGTTAGCGCATTATGGCAACCGTGCAATCATCACCCGCCGGGACGCAACCGGCAGCCGAACCCGTCGAAAGCCCAGTCGGAAAAAAGGCTGGCGCTAAAACCAAACCGTTGACCATCTGGTCGGCGGTAGATTTTGTGCTCGATCTGCTCAGTTCCGTGCCGTTCGGCCTGATTTTGCTCATCCTGCTGATCTCGGCTTGCATGACCGGGATGCTCATACAACAACAGGAACTGCCGGAATTTTCCAAGTATTATGCCAGCTTGACCCCGGCGGAACGGATCGTTTACGGGCGGCTGAATTTCTTCGACATTTATCATGCGTGGTACTTCAACGTGCTGCTGCTGCTGCTCAGCCTGAATATCATTCTCGCTTCGATAGACCATTTCCCAGCGGCCTGGAGCTTTATCGCCAAAAAGAAACTGACCGCTTCGCCCACCTTCGCCAAAGCGCAACGCACCAAAGGCGAAGTCGAATTGCCTGGCGTCAATCGGGCTTCGCTGGTCGAACGCGCCCGGCAGGCGGCGCGGACTTTGGGCTTTAAGACCAAAGTCACCGAAGAAGAAACGCGCACCACCATCTTTGCCGAACGCGGTGTCTGGAACCGCCTGGGCGCCTATCTGGTGCACATTTCGTTGTTGACGATTTTTGTGGGCGGCTTTCGCACCAGCCAGGGTTACACCGGCATGATGCGCGTGGTGCCTGAAAAGCAATCCGACCGGATGATGCAAAGCGTGTTTAGCATTGATAACGCCGCGATGTTGCACAATTCCGGCATGCGCGAACTGGAGTTGCCATTCACCATCGAGGGCGTGGACATTCAGCAAAAGCTGATTGATAAGAGCAAAGGCATTGATATGCCCAACACGCTGGATTGGATCACCCGCGTGCGCATCCACGACAAAGAAACGGGCAGGAAGGACGAAGCGCTGATTCACATGAATCATCCGTTTGATTATCGCGGCTACCGCATGTTCCAAACCAACTGGATCGCGCAAGGCAATGCCCGCCAGGTCAAAATCCGCGTCACGCCGACCGCTGGCGGGACTGCGCAAGACATTACGCTCGAACGCAGCGGGCAGGCCAAACTCCAGGATGGCACCATCGTGCGTTACCGCGAATTCAATCCCGCCTTCACCGTTAATCGCGAAGGTCACGTTGAGATGTCCTCAGCCGATTATGACAATCCGGCGGCGCACCTGGATGTGATCTATCCCGATGGCGACAACCGCGATGTCTGGGCCTTGAATGAGGCAGGGCGATTGATGTTTGAACAAGCGCCGTTTTTGAAGGAAAAGTTCGGCGACACGGGCAAGTACAGCTTTACGCTCACGGATTTTGAGAAAGTCGGCACGGCCCACGACATTTCAATTCAGTTCGATCCGGGGATCAAAATCGTTTACACGGGCTTCCTGATGCTGTGCCTGTCGCTGATGGCGGTGTTCTTTTTTTCGCACCAACGGCTTTGGCTGGTGGTTGAAGAGGGGAAAATTACGCTGGGCGGCGATGCCAACCGCAATCGGCTGGGGTTTGAAGACCGTATGAAGCGTGTGATGGCGCGCATTCGTGGTGAACAGGAATTGCAGACGGCCCCATAGTCAGGCTGAGTTGAGGGAATTTACCCGGAGCGAGATGTTCAAAATGGGAATGCGTACTTTTACTGCAATCGTTCACAAAGAAACGGATTTGTATGTTGCGGAATGTCCTGAGGTGGGCACAGTCAGCCAGGGTTATACGATTGAAGAAGCAGTGGCGAATCTGTAAAGAAGCCACCGAATTATATCTACAAGAATGCTCTTGATAGACCAAGTCTACCAAGGTGTGGTCTTTTTGCTGGTCTTTCTTGATGGAGGCTTACGATGAGTCAGGCAATGAAATCAATTAACGTCCCGCTGCCCGCCGCGCCCGAATTCGTCGCGCCGCGCTTTGGGATCAAAAATTATCTGCCCGCGCTGCTGCCTTTGCTGGCGGCGTTCGCGTTAGTGGCCGTTCGTAAAGCCGGCGGGCCGGGTTCGACGCCGACCGATGGCACGCTGATCGTGTGGGCGCTGTTGGCCTATATCTTTGCGGCGGCTTCGCTGCTGGTCAATTTCTGGGCACCGGTGCCGTTCCTGCAAAAGCTGGGTCTGTGGGCCGGGTCGTTCGCGTTCTTTGCCAATCTCGCAAGCTGGCTGGTGCGTTGGGTCGCGGCCGGTGAGCGCGAGAGTTGGGTGCGCATGACCGACCAGATCACGGGCCAATATCATTTCTGGTGGTTCTTCGGTTACATCCCGTTTACCAATCTGTATGACCTGTCGGTGGCGTTTGCCTTCGGCGCGGCCTTTGGCACCTTGCTCTGGAGCCAGCGTGAGAATGCGCGATTCGTCGGCGCGCTGTCATTTCCACTCATTACGCTCATCTTGTTGTTGGCCGTTTTTATCGGCAACACCTTCGTTGATCTGCCGCCGGTGCTGGATAGTTACTGGCGTCCGATTCACGTCGGCGTCGCCTCGCTCAGTTACGGCATCGCGCTGGTGAGCTTTGCCATCGCCGTGATGTACCTGATCAAAGACGGCGTGAAGATGGAGGCGATGGGCATCGGGGTCGGCATCTTTGTGCTGGCGGGCTTTTTGCTCTTCAGCAATGGCTTCAACATTCTGTCGTTGAATTACACGCTCAATCCGATGCTGCCGACGATGCGCAGCGAGATCTCCGCCGTGCGCGTGCCGGTGCCGGGCATGGGGCTGATTCTGCTGGCGGCGCTGGTGTCGTTGTTGATCGGCACGCTGGGATTTGCACTGTATGTCTATCGTAACGACGAAAAAGGCAAACGCTTCGGTCATTTGGCCTGGCGCGTCTCGTTGGCGTTGCAAGCGTTGGGCATCGGCTGGTTTTTCTACCAAGTGAAAACGGCGGGCAGCGTGGCAGGCGCCATCGGCGCGAATCAATACCGCGCGCTGGGCGCATGGTTGAGTGGCGACCAAGCCGCGCAAATGTCCGTTGAACAATTGGTGCAAACGGGTTCGCAATGGCTGCAACAGGCGGGCGGCAACCTGACGCTCAATGCGCGTTCCAATCCGGTCGAAGTCGCCGCATTGCTCAGTGCCCTGGTGTTGACGGGCTTCATTGCCTTGTTCAGCTTCCGCACCGAAAAGATTCGCGCCGCCTTGCCGCCGCTCGAACGCATTGACCAGATGGTTTACAAAACGGTCGGCGTCGCCTTTGCCGGGTTGGCGATTCTGTTGGTGACGGGCGCGGTCTGGGCCAACGAATCGTGGGGCCGGTATTGGGGCTGGGACGCCAAAGAAACGGGCGCGTTGGTGGCGTGGCTGGCCTATGGCGCTTATCTGCATTCGCGCATGGCGCACGGCTGGACGGGACGGCGCAGCGCCTACTTCGCGCTGCTCGGCTTCCTGCTGGTGATCTTCACCTATCTGGGCGTGAGTTACCTGTTGCCGGGATTGCACTCTTACGCCAAGTTGTAGGGCCAAATTCAATAAAGTCGAGAGCGTCAAGTTACCTGTGGGTAGCCTGGCGCTCTCGGCGTCTTCGCGTTTGATAAGCACATGAATCACTTGATTGGTACCGTCCAAGCCCTCTACCGCTATCCCGTTAAATCCATGGCGGGCGAAGCCTTGCAAACCGCTACACTCGGTTGGCATGGGATGGAAGGCGACCGCCGCTTTGCGTTCCGCCGCGTGGCGGAAACGGGCGGGTTCCCCTGGCTGTCGGCGGGCCGCTTACCCGCGCTGATTCGCTATCAACCATACGCGTCTAGCGCCGGTTCCTCGCCTACCCACGTGCGCACGCCTGATGGACGTGAATTGGAATTGCACGGCGCGGCGTTGTGCGATGAGCTGGCTGCCTTGCACGGCGCCGAGTTGCAACTGATGCACCTCAAGCACGGCATGTTTGATGAAGCGCCGCTCGCGCTCATTACCACCGAAACGCTCGGCACCCTGTCAACAAAGGCTGGGACTGTATTGGATGTGCGCCGCTTCCGCCCCAACATTTTGCTTGCCACCAACCTTGCAATTGGCAGCGGCGCTCCGTTCCCTGAAAACGATTGGATCGGCAAGCTGATCGTTTTTGGCGAAACTGACGACGCGGCGGCGATGAATGTGACGCAGCGCGATGTGCGTTGCGCGATGGTCAACCTTGATCCTGAGACGGGCGTGGCGACACCTGGGATTTTGAAAGCCGTGGTGCAGGCCAACGAAAATTGCGCGGGCGTGTATGGCGGCGTCTTCCGCACGGGAAAGATTTCGTTGGGCGACCGGGTTTTTGTGGTGGATGTGTAGTCATTCCGGCGCAATTGCGCTAAGCTCCGCCGCATTGGATGTGGTTATGAATCTACAACTCGATTACACAATTTTTTGCGAAGACGTGCGCTTCGAAGCTTCACAACATTTGAGCCTGATGGGCGTAACGCATCAAATTGTGGTGCCGCAACTGCCCGTCTCGCTGATCAAACTGGCCGTGGTCAATCACTGGCGCGGAGCGGGCCAATTCATGAGCGAAGTGCGCATCCTGACGCCCGATAAAAACCAGGCCATCGCCGTTTCGCAACCAACCAGTTTCGTCGTGCCGCCCGATGGTTATGCCGACAACGTGACCGTGTTTGTGAATACCTCGTTTTATCAGCCCGGCCATTACCTGGTGCAAACGCTCATCAATTCCAGCCTCTTTGCCGAACGCGTCTTGCCGGTGTTGCTGATGCAGGCGCCGGAAGAGTTCACCGAGAGTGAACGTGTGAATTGAAGCGCCCGCCGGTTTTTCTCCCGTCGTTAGGACTTTCCAGTTGGCAAACCGCCCCGTGTCTTTTATCTTGTCCGCGCGTTCCCCAACGTATTCTCGATTAGTCCTCTTCGCTTCTCGTTTGAAGGTCAACCATGAGCACGCCACGCTTTGCCTTTCGTCTCCTGGTTGGTTTGAGCCTTTTGCTGTGGCGGTCGCCTGCCTCACGGGGACAAGGCGCCGCGCCTGAGCCGCTCCGACTAAACCAGCCCCTCGAACGCGCGCTTGAGCGTGGGTCTAGCCATCTTTATCAATTCACACTCGCAGCCGGTGAATATGCGCGCGTTGAAATAGATCAACACGGAGCGGATGTCGCCGCACTCTTAGCACACGCGGACGGCGAAAAGCTGGCGGAGGTGAATCTCACCGGCAGCCGGGGCTATGAGTTTGTTTCGGTGACCGCCGCTGAGTCCGCCACTTATCGCCTTGAAATCCGCGCTCTATCAACGACGGCCAAGTCCAGCCGCTATCAGATCAAACTCGCCGCGCAACGGGCCGCGACTGACCGCGATCAACAATGGATGACAGCCGAACGCCTGCTGCTGGAAGGCGCGCGCCTGTACAAAGACCCTGCCCAGTTGCGCCAGGCGGTGGAAAAACTCCAAGCCGCATTGCCGTTGCTGCGTGCGGCGGGCGACCGTTACGGTGAGGGCGTGGCGCTGCGTCTGCTGGGGGTGGCACACTTCAGAAAGAACGAGAACCAGCAGGCGCGTGCCTATGCGAATCAAGCCGTGGCGCTGTTTCGTGAATTGGGCGATCAACGCGAAGTCGCTGTGACGCTGGGAACAGTGGGCGATGTGTTGATTGCCTTGGGTGAGGCGCAGCAGGCGCTGGACGCCGCCAACGAAGCCCTGCGAATGTGGCAAGCCGTGGGGGATGCCTATTACGAAGGCCGCGCGCTTTATGACTTGGGGCTGGCTTGCTCGAACCTGCGCGATCAGCCGCGCGCGCTTGCCTATTTTGAGCAAGCCCTGCCGCTCTTCCGCCAACTGGGCGAGCGTCATCTCGAGGCGGGCACGCTCGGTAATTTGGGCAACATGTATCGTCGGCAAGGGGACTTGCTGAAGGCGGCCCAATATTACGAACAGGCGCGCCTGTTGCAGCAAGCGGAAGGGGACACCGCCAATCTGGCCGGGACGTTGAACAACCTCGGCATCGTCTATAAAACGCAGGGCGATTACCCCAAGGCCATCGGCGCCTACACGCAAGCGCTCCAGGTCTGGCACGGCATGAAGCTGCGCTCCGGCGAAGCGCTGGCGTTAATCAATCTGGGCAATCTCTACAACGTGCAGGAGCGTTGGCGCGACGCCCGCGAGGTCGCCATGCAAGGGTTGTCGTTGGCCGAAGAGCTCGGCGAGTCGCGCAGTATTCTGGGCGCACGCCAGGCCTTGGCGTTGGCCGCGTATGGCGCGGGCCAACTGGCGGAAGCGCGGCAACAGCTCGACCAAGCACTGGCCCTGACGGAAGCCATGCGGGCGCGCATCCTCAATCGCAGCCAGCGCGCTTCGTGGTTCGCGGCCCAGCACGAGGTCTACACGCTTTACTTTGATGTGTTAATGGCCCAGCACGCGCAACAGCCCACGGCTGGTTATGCGGCCCAGGCGTTGCAGGTGTGCGAAAGCACGCGGGCGCGCGTCTTGTTGGAATTGCTGACCGAAGCCGGGATTGATTTGCGGCGTGACCTGCCGCCCGCGCTGGCCGAACAAGAACGCGCACTGCAAACGCGCATCGAAGCCGCCGACGCCGCGCAACGCAAAGTGCCGGCTGGCCAACCGGCTGCCGAACAAAACGGCGCGGGCAACGCGGCGGCGCGGGACTTAGCGCTGCTGACGGCGGAATACGAACAGTTGCAAACGCAGATCAGGCGCAGCCATCCGCAGTATGCCGAATTGAAACAGACGCACCCCCTCAGTCTGACAGAGTTGCAACAGCAAGTGCTGGATGAAAAGACGTTGTTGCTTGAATACGCTCTCGGTCAAAAACGCAGCGTCCTCTTTGCGGTGACTCCCACGGCTTTGCACAGTTTCAAGCTGCCGGGTGCTGCCGAAATTAACGCGGCGGCCAAACGCTACTATCAACTGCTGACCGCGTTGGGCAAGCCGCCGGTCTTTCGCGATCTCGTTGCGAAAGAAGTTTGGCGGAAACAATTACGGCTGGATACCGCAACGGCGGCGGCGGCGTTGAGTCGAATGTTGTTGGAGCCTGCGCGCGACTTGCTCGGGCAAAAACGGCTGTTGATCGTGCCCGATGGCGCTTTGCATTACGTGCCGTTTGCGGCGCTGCCAGAACTGGGGAAGAGGGATGGGGGATTAGGGGCTAGACAGAAGCGGCCCCAGTCCCTAGTTCCTAACCCCCAGCCCCTGATCGCCAGGCACGAAATCATGAGCCTGCCTTCGGCTTCCACGCTGGCCGTCTTGCGGCAGGAGTTGAAGGATCGTCCGCCTGCCGCCAAGACGCTCGCCTTGCTGGCCGATCCCGTTTTTGACGCGACCGACGAGCGCGTGCAGGGAAACGTCGCCAAAGACCAGCCCTCAGACGTTAAGGCGGAAGCTAAGGGCGAACTCGCGTTGTTGCGCGATGCCTGGATTGATTTTGCGGCGGACGCCGGCGAGTCATCCGGCAATGCGATGCTCACGCGCCTGCCCGCGACGCGCCTGGAAGCGCAGGCACTACAAAAGCTGGTACCCGCGTCAGAACGCTTGATGGCTTTGGATTTCGAGGCCAATCGCGCGACGGCTTTGAGCGAGGCGCTGCGCCAATATCGTTACGTGCACTTCGCTACGCACGGCTTGCTGAACAGTGCGCAACCTGAATTGTCGGGGCTGGTGCTGTCGCTGGTTGACCGGCAGGGGCAACCGCAAAACGGTTTTTTGCGCGCGCTGGATGTCTTCAATCTGAAACTTCCGGCGGAGTTGGTGGTGCTGAGCGGCTGCCGCACCGCGCTCGGCAAAGAAATCAACGGCGAGGGACTGGTGGGGCTGACACGCGGCTTTATGTATGCGGGTGCGCGGCGCGTGCTGGCCAGCACTTGGTCGGTGAATGACGCCGCGACGGCGGAGTTGATGCAACGTTTTTACAGCGGTCTGTTAAGTGCTAAGGCGCATACGCAACCGCTCAGCCCAGCCGCCGCCTTGCGCGCGGCGCAACTTGCGCTGTGGCGCGACAAGCGCTGGCAAGACCCCTATTACTGGGCCGCCTTCGTGTTGCAAGGCGAATGGTAAGGCTGCCAAGAAATCTGCCCCGGCATGTGACTTGAGGTTGGCAAAAGCCACTGGCTCTCGTATCTTGTTGCGGCGTTCCCCAACGCTCCTACAGTTCGTCCTCAAATAACGCTTCACGCAAACTCAACCCGGCGGCCGCCGGCAGCCGCTGTGTATGCTGGATTTTCTCCCGCTATTTACCTGTGGCGCTTGCAGCGGCGTGGCATGGCGCAACACCCTAGTACTCCATCAAGCTGTAAGTGATGGATGCTGAGAGCGCATCCGGGATGTAGGGCGGGATTAAATCCCGCCCTACATCCCTCATTTTCAGCTTGATGGAGTACTAGCGCCCGGCACACGGCGTTTTGTGTTGGCCGACAAATGATGAGATAAGTTTGGTGTCGAAGACAGAGGCAAAGGCAAGGACTTAACCGTGTTAAACAAAGTTTGAGGCCCGGCAATTTTGCCCGGTTCCCATACCTTTTCTAAAAATGGCTTCCTCGTATGGCGTTGGACTGTCCCGTTCGATGCCCAGGCACTGCCACAAAAAAACAAAAAACCACGCGACGACAATGCGCCGTAGGTCGTTCCTTTATGCAAGACTTGAAGATCACCCATGAACACCACCACTTCAGTCGTGAGGTCGCGCAAACCCCGTGACCTGACGCCGGAGCAATTCGACAAACTGCTTGCGACCTTGGCGGCTGACCGCGAATCAGCCGCCGAAGAGTACGAGCAGTTGCGTCGAGCCTTAATGACGTTTTTCGAATTTCGCGGCGCCCTCCAACCAGCGGATGAAGCCGATGAGGTCATTGACCGCGTCGCGCGCCGCTTAGACGAGGGCCGCGAAATCTTTACCGCCCATCCGCGCAATTACTTTTACGCCGTGGCGCGCAACGTTTGGCGCGAACGGCTAGCCAGCCCGGTTACCGAAGTCGAGCTTGCTGCGCAAGTCCTGCCTGCCTTTGCGCAAGCGCGCAATCCGCTGGAGCTTTTGGAAGCGTCCGAAGCAGAGCAGATCCGCCTGCAACGGTTGCAATGCCTGCAAAGTTGTCTGCAACAGCTTGAAGAGACGGAGCGCGCCTTGATCGTCAGTTATTACGAAGGCAGCGGCGGCGACAAAATCAGAAATCGGCAGGCGCTGGCCCTCCGGCTGGGCATCCCGGTCACGACCTTGCGCGTGCGCGCCTGCCGCTTGCGCGAGAAATTGGAGACGCGCGTCCGGCGCTGTTTGCAGCGCTCCAAAAAAGAGAAATAACCGAAATTGTGTTGCAATGTTTTTCGCCTTTGCTCATTTCTAAGCACGCTTGAACGCGTGTCAGGTAAAGCATGGGGTGGCAGCGATTCGTGCGGAAAATGGCGCGGTGGTACTTGGTTGCTATGAAAGAGGAAAGCGTAAACAAAGAATTGTTGAAAGGCTATTTGCTTGGCGGCTTGAGCGAAGCCGAGGTGGAAACGGTCGAAGCACGCCTTTTTGACGAGCCGCTGTGGTTGGATGACTTGCTGGCCTCCCGTGATGACTTGCTGGATGCCTGGGTGCGGGGCGAATTGGCGCAACGTGAAGAACAGCAGCTCAGCGCGCGGTTACAGTGTTTGCCCGCGTTGCGTGGCAAAGCGGCCTTTGCGCATAGCTTGCAACAAGCCTTGGTTGTGCAAGCTGATTTGGATGACCCTTCATCCTCTACGCCGCCGCTTACCTTCATTCCGAAGAAAGCACAGCCACCGGCTTCCGGTAAAACCTGGCTCAGTGTGTCGCGGCGGACATTGGCGTTGGCCGCGCTGGTCGTCTTGCTGTTAAGCGGTGGGATTGGATTGAAAGCTGTGCGTTGGCGCGCGCAACGCGCGACGGAATTGACACAAAACGGCGTGCCTGCGCTCCCGTCCGTTTCGCCAAGTGCGCCCTTGTACGCGTCACAGGCACAGCCGCCCGCAGCGAAACCAAAAGCCGCGCCGGTAACAATTCCCCTCTCACCGCAACATGCGGCGCGGGGAACCACGGTCGCCAATTTTCTCTTATCGGCGGCAGTGACGCGCGGCGAGCAAGACGCGCCGGAGTTGGTCGTGCCATCTCAGGCTAAAACGCTCCGGTTGCAATTGGAATTGGACTCTCCCAAAAAGCTGCCGCCGCAGGCGCTGTTGCAAACCGCCAGCGGCACTGTTGTGTGGCAGCAAGCACGGGTGCGGACGCAAGTCTCTCGCGGCATCCCGCTGGCGATCTGCGAAGTGCCGGTTGGATTGCTGGCAGAAGAAGTTTATCAATTGCGGTTGACGCAACCCGGCGCGCACGAAGTTGTTTACCGGTTTCGCCTCAATAAGCCCGCAGTGAACTGAGTCCGGCGTTGTCATTCAAAGAGAAACCATGAAAAAAATCTCTTTCTGTAAATAATGCGGGACTGAAAAGAAAACCAACGTTCAGAGTTCGCGCTTCAGCGTGCCTGCCGGCCGCCACTCACATGCTGAAGCGTGAACTCTGAACCGCTGTGACCGAAAAATTTACAGCAAGAAAAATTGAAACGTTTTTTGGGTTTTCCCATTGTTAGTACGGCATCGGTCTGTGACTCCTGGATTCGAGGCGAGTGAATTCAGTAGACCGAAGTTGGCATTGGTGACTCAACGCCCCGCCAGCGAGCACATTGCTTTCTCTTATTCTGCCGCGCCCTTTGCTTAGATCGGTTTTCATCTGCGTGTACGGTAGGCGCGCCGCGCCGGGACAGTACCGCGCGCGTGAGCAAGCGGCGCGTCAAGCACGGCTGATTCACGCAACGCCGAAGCGCCGCTTGCTCACGCGCGCGGTACTGTCCCGCTGCGCGGCTTTTTGCCATACACCGAAGTGAAAACCGATCTAGAACTGCCGGAGCGCTTGGCATGCGGTAGTTTGCGCAACAATTTTTTCGAGTACTGACCGCGGTAGCAGGCAGTGGAACCACCAACATCAAGCGCTTGTGGGGAGTGCTTGATGCAGGATCTCCACGCTCCCTGCTACCCGGTTGGTAGAGCTGGAGCGGCTGTTCGCCAGGCTGGCGCCGTTGTGGTAGGGGCGCACTACCAGGGACGCAACGACGACACGGGCGGCAGCCCTCCGGCGTCCACACAACCGTCTAAGGGACGAGAAGGTTGTGACTGGACGCTGGCGTTATCGGTTCGGTTCAATGGGGATTGGCCGGGCTGGTAACAAAAGAGGGTCAGGGCGGATGCTGCGCTAGCATTCGCCCTGATTCATATAGAGGGGACGGGTCGCCGTTGTTTGCGCCGTTACAGCACAGGTGAACTTAGCGCGGCTAGCTCGGCACGCTGCGCTGCAATCCTAATTCTTCCTGAATCTCACGTAAGGCCGCGATTACAAAGGCGCAGTGTTCGTCAAAGCTCAGCCCCAACTCTGCCGCGCCGCCCCATAAATCTTCGCGTTTGACCGTGCGGGCAAAGGCTTTGTCTTTCATGCGTTTTTTCACGGATGCGACTTCCAACGAATCGAAACTCTTGTCGGGCCGCACCAAGGCGCACGCCGTCAGAAAGCCGCACAATTCATCACAGGCGAACAGCGCGTGTTCCAGCAAACTCTCACGCTGCACGCCTGAATAATCGGCGTGCGAGAGGATGGCGCGCCGCACCGTTTCGGGATAGCCCTGGGCGAGTAGCTCTTCGGAACCGAGCATGGGGTGGCGTTCATCGGGGTAGCGTTCGTAATCGAAGTCGTGCAGCAACCCGACCACGCCCCAGGTGTCTTCGTCCGCGCCATACTTGCGGGCATAGCTGCGCATGGCGTACTCGACGGCGCGCGCGTGTTTGCGCAAACTCTCGCTCAGCGTCCACTCACATAACAAATTCCACGCGGCTTCTCGTGCAGGGCACTGCTCTGGCATCGTTGCCTCCTCCAAATTGATGATGATGTTGTTGGCGGGCAGTATCTTCAGCCGAGTGCTGCAAACAAGGCAAGCGCAACGCGCCGTTCACCGTGTCGAAAACACAGCGGACGGCGCGTTCAGTGCACGGCAGCCTTTGACCGAATGACCTCAGCGACTAAGTCAGAGGGCGAACTGCCGTGCGTAGGTTGATGCGGCGTTGCGTGCAGTGCCACACGGGACGCCGCGCGCATCGTTAGGGCGTAGGTTTGATGGGCGTTGTCGCGGGCGTCGTCTTGCCCCGGCCGTTATGTGCCGCCCGCAACTCTTCAACGGTAACGAAGCCGTCGCCATCGCGATCCAATCTGGCGAAGCCTTTCGGGTTGCCTTTCCATTCATCGCGCCCGATTTTGCCATCGCCGTTGGTATCCATCTGCCGCAGTTTGCCGTTGAAGGCCTGCGCCTGGTTGGCCGCTTCTTCGCGCGTGATCACGCCATCGCCGTTGGCATCCAGCCGGTCAAAGCCTTGCGGGCGTCCCTTCCATTCCTCGCGCGTAACCTTGCCATCGCTGTTAGCATCCATCTGTTGCAGCTTCTTGGCATTCATACGCCCTTGATGTTTGGCCGGGGCGGCGGTCGCCGTATTTTGCGGCGGTGTTTGTTGGGGATCTTGTGCGGCGGTTGAGCCAGCCAGCGCGCCAGCCAGCGCGCCAGCCAGCGCGGTGGTTAGCCCGACAGACAGGCAGGCAGCGCTAAATAAATTTCGGTTCATTGCTTTCACTCCTCGGTAGTGGGTCAATGGGGAGAGAGTCACGCCGCAGATCAACGCCGACCGACGCAGATCAATTCAATTGGCTAACAGGACTGATCCGCGTTTTCCAGCGTTCATCCGCGGCAAGACCTCTCCTCTTTGAGCCACCACCCACTCCTCAAAAAATGTTGCTCATAGCGCGCCAACGCCGGACGACGTTGTTGCGTATTGCTAGGAGGCCAGCTCCTGCGCCTTGGTCGGAAATTTTTCCGCCGGTTTACAAATTCACGGCCTTTCAAGATACTGAGGCGCATTGGCGCACGGCAATTTTCTTCAAACCACAACCATCCCCAAGGAGGCAGATCGTGTACACCCCAACGCAACAGGAACGCACCCTAGCGATGCTTTGCCATATCGGCGGACTGCTCGGCATTTTTGTGCCGCCCGGCAATCTGGTCGTGCCGCTGGTGATTTGGATGTTGAAGAAAGATCAATCCGCCTTTATCAACGAACACGGCAAAGAGGCGATCAACTTCCAGATTAACCTGAGCGTCTGGGCCGTCATCTGTTTCGTGGTCAGCTTCATTCTGATTTTTATCATCATCGGCGCCTTTCTGATGCCGCTGACGTTGGGCTTGCTCGGACTGGCGGGGTTGGTGCTGGGCATCGTGGCGGGCGTCAAAGCTTACGAAGGCAATTACTATCGCTACCCGTACATCATCCGGTTGGTGAAATAACCAAATACCTGAGGGAGAAATCATGTCGCGTTCGACTGTTTGTGCGCTGCTGTTTGGTGTGTTTATGACGGCTGTTTTTTCGAGTGCAAAGGCGCAAACCCCCAGCGATCCGCTTTGGCAAAAGGCGTTGAAGATTCACCGCGCGGCCATCGTGGTGGACACGCACGCTGATACGCCTTCGCTGATTTTGGATGCCGGGCTGGACATCGGCGACCCGCAGGCCAAAAGCCATCTGAACCTCAAACGCATCAAAGAAGGCGGCCTGAGCGCGCAATTTTTCGTCTCGTATGTCAGCAAATCCTTCGTGCCCGAAAATCGCTCGGCCTTTCGCGCCCTTGAGATGATGGACGCCATCCGCCACGACATCGTCGAGCGTTACCCGAATGATTTTGTCTTCGCCACTTCTGCGGCAGACATCCGCGCCGCCAAACGCCAGGGCAAGATCGCCGCGCTCATCGGTATCGAAGGCGGCCACGCGATTGAAGACAGCTTGCGCTTGCTGCGCCAGTTCTATCTGCTCGGCGCGCGCTACATGACCTTGACGCACACGAACACCAACGGCTGGGCCGATTCGTCGGCGGATGTGGCGAAGTGGGATGGCCTGAACGAACTGGGCCGCAAGGTTGTGCTGGAAATGAACCGGCTGGGCATGATGGTAGACATCTCGCACGTCTCGGATGCCACGTTTTTTGACGTGATCGAAACGACCAAAGCGCCGATCATCGCCTCGCATTCCTCGGCGCGCGCGCTCAACAATCATCCGCGCAATATGACCGATGACATGTTGCGCGCCGTCGCCAAAAATGGCGGTGTGGTGATGGTCAACTTCTATCCGCTATTTATAGATCAGGCGCTGCTCGACGCCGACCGTAACCGCGACCCGCTGGTCAAAGCCATGATCGCCGAGGTCGAAACCAAATACGCCAAAGACTGGGCCAAACAGCAGGAAGAACTCGCCAAGATCGAAGCCGCGCATCCGTTGCCGCCCGCGACGCTGGCAACGTTGATGAAGCATTTCGACCATATCATCAAAACCGCCGGCATTGACCACGTCGGCATCGGCTCCGATTTTGACGGCATTGATAAAGTGCCGGTCGGGATGGAAGAAGTGTCGAAGCTGCCACACATCACATACGAATTGCTCAGGCTGGGGTACAGCGAACGGGACATCAAAAAAGTGCTGGGCGAGAACGTCTTGCGCGTGTTTGGCGAAGTGGAAAAGGTGAGCCGGACTTGGCCGAAAGGGAATCAGACGGCGGCGGGGAAATGAATGAAGCTATGAGTAATTCAGCAAGCTGGTAAACCTGGGTACGCACCGCTTCCAGCGTGCAGACTCGGCGATTCGCTGATTGACTCGCATTGCGTCTCTCGCCGGAACTGCACGCTGGAAGCGGTGCGTGCCCAGGTTTCTTGCGAAAGTTCAAGCCACTAACCCCACGCAAATTCCTGCTGCAAACAATCCTCCTGCAACGCGCGCACCAACGCCGCCACATTCACCTCATTCGGTTGCAAATGCACCTGCAAGCTGTGAGCTTGCGCCGCCTCGCGCGCGCCGTCATTCGTGCACAGCACGCGGGCCGCGCCCAGAAAGACGGGCAGGGGGCTGGGTTCGAGCACCGTGGCCAGATTCTCGACGCTCGATTCGCCGTTGAACAGCACGTAATGGAAGTGTGCGGCGCGCAACTCCGCCGCGATTTCAGCGCTGCCGGTTTCGGGCAATGAGGTGCGGTAGGCTTCGCCCACTTCGACATAGACGCCGAATTTGTCCAGGGCGGAACGCAAGTCTTTGTGCGATGTTTGTGAGGCGAGCAGTAACATTGACGTGCCGCGCAACCGTTCGCGCACGCCATAGCGTTTGCGCACCGCTTCGGCCAAACATTCCGCCGTGAATCGTTCGAGCACGAGATCGGGTTGGACGCCTTCCGCGCGCAACGCTTCTGCCGTGCGCGCCCCGACGGCGGAAATGCGGCGGGCTTCGATTTCGCTCAGATGATGGCCAAGCGCGAGAAAGCGTTTGAAGAAATAGGTCACGCTGGCGGCGCTCACAAACGTCACCCAGTCGTACCAGCTCAAATGCAGGAGCGCTTTATCCAGGCTTTCCCAACCGGTCGGCTCGCTGGTGCGCACGGTCGGGCAGACGACCACTTCGGCACCCAATTCTTCCAGTCCGTTGACCAGTTCCGCGTTGGCGCGTGTGGCGCGCGCAATCAAAATGCGGCGCTCCTTCAAGGGCGCTTGCTCACGCGCTTTGCGCGCTTTGGTCGCGACCAGGTCGAACTCGTGGGCGGCTTCGCTCACAAACGCAGAAACCGCTGCCGTTTGTTCTTCCGCCTGCGCTACCTCTGCGCCACGCGTTTCCATCAGCGGCGCGGAGGCCGCCAGGGCGACAGCGGATTCCTGCAAGACGGGGAACAGTTCCTCGACCGCCGCATAGAGGTTCATTGGCGAAGCTTGCAGCAATTCGCGCGCGCCGTTGTTTAACAGATCATGCGCCAGCGCGCTGCCGATTAATTCACCTTGGCGCAGCGGGCCACGGCCTTCGCTGCGCACCAACCGGCTGCCGTCGGCATCGGCCACCGTGGCGGTGACGATCAATTGCGGCCCGTCAGCACTTTCTTCCACCCGCGCCAAGGCTGCCGCCGGAGCGCGGCGTTCATTGAATGGTTGAGGCAGCAAATTGCGCAAGACGGCGCGTTCCGCCGCCGTGGCATAACGCGTCGGCCAATGATTGAGGGCTTCCAGCAACAGGTTAGTGCGTTGGTCTTCGAGGCGTGTTTGCAAAGCGAAGGCGCCCTGCCCGGCGGCGGGCAAGACTTCATTGGGTTCCAGCAAGGCCGCGATGCGCCCGCGTTCGCCCAGATGCAATAACGCCGCCGCCGCCACGACCAGCGCGTCCACTTCACCCAAGTCCAATTGCTTCAGCCGGGTTTCGAGTGGCGCATAGAGATCAACAATTTGCCAGCCGTACAGCAAGGCTTGCAATTGCGCGCGCCGCACAAAGGTGTTGACGCCGATGCGCGCGCCGTCGGGCAGATCGAAAAGGCGTTTGACCTGCGCGTGCCAATCGTCGCGCACGACCAGCGCCTCGCGTGGCTCCGCGCGTTCGGTGATGGCGGCCAGGTGAAATTCGAGCGGCAAGTCCAACGGCAGTTCGCGCAGGCTGTGCAAGACGCCATCCACGCGGCGCGTTTGCAGCGCTTCTTCCGCGGCGCTTTGAAAGGCGTCTTGGGGCGTAGCCTCGGCCTCCGCCAGTTCGATAATTTCCAGGCCGACCAGCAAGCCGGGATGCAATTTTTCCAACTGGGTCTTGACCCAATTGGCTTGGCTCAGCGCCAGCTTGGCGGCGCGCGAGCCGATGAGCAGATGTGCCATAGCGATTCGACTCCGAGTCGTGGCTCAGATGAGTGTGGCGACCGTTGGGGGCAGCAACGAGCGGGGTGATTTACCAAGTCTGGGTAAGGTCTGAACTTTCTTTTGTGGGGAAGGCGCGGTCGTCAGTTCAATTACTTCATTGCTTCGTAAAAGCCCGCGCGTTGGTACGATTCATCGAGCAGTTCGACCAAATGCGCGATGCGGCACTCGGCCTCAAACAAACGCGCGCCCGCGCTCAATTGCATGTGGCAGCCGGGATTGGCCGTCACCAGCACCTCGGCGCCGGTCGCTTTCACTTTGTTGATTTTGTCAGACAGCAGCCGGTTCGACATCTCCGGCTCGCTCAAATTGTAAATGCCCGCGCCGCCGCAGCAATCCTGAAAGCCTTCGAGTTGTTTGTATTCTAGCCCCGGAATCGCGGCCAGCAATTTTTGCGGCGCGGTCAGCACGCGCTGAGCGTGGTACAGATGGCAGGGCGCATCGTAAGTCACACGCTGGTCGAGCGGCGCGCCGGTTTTGAATCCACCTGCATCAATCAACGCCGCCAGGAACTCAGTGACATCTTTGACCCGCGCGCTGAACGTCCGGGCGCGTTCGGCATAGAGCGCATCGTGTTTGAGCAACTCGCCGTACTCTTTCAACAACGCGCCGCAACCAGCGGCATTGATGATAATCGTGGTGTTGGGGGCGCTGCGTTCAAAGGCGTCAATGTTGCGGCGTGCCAACTCACGCGCCGTCTCGATGTCGCCCGCGTGCGCGTGCAAAGCGCCGCAGCAAACCTGCGCCTTCACGCGCGTATTCGCGCTGCCATTCACGGCCAAGACGCGCGCGGTTGCCTCATTCGTAGATTTGAATAACCCCTGCATCACGCAGCCCGTAAAGACTGTCACGGGCCTTGTGTCATCTACTTCAAATTTCGTTTTCGCGCCGCGTCGTCTCGCGTGTGGCGTTGTCGAGTCGAGCAGGGAAGCCGCGAAATCCGCCGACGGCGCAAGGGTTCTTAACAAGCCCGAACGCAGCAGCCATTTCGTCAAAAAGAAACCGCGCGCTAGCCGCATAAAGAAAAAGGCCACACGCAAGCGCCAGGGATACGGGAAGACGTGGCGCAGCGTCAGCTTGAGCATGGTTTTCTGCAACGTCCCGCGCGCGTCTGCGCTTTCGGTGTGCAGCAAATCTTCGCGCGCCGCTTCGAGCAAAAAGCCGTAATTGACGCCCGCCGGACAAGCTGTCTCGCAAGCGCGGCAACCCAGGCACAGATCAATGTGTTTGTTGAAACTGGCCGATTCCAACGGCAAGCGCCCTTCCGCCACGGCGCGCATCAGGTAAATGCGCCCGCGCGGGCTGTCGTTTTCATTGCCCAATTGCTGATAGGTCGGACAGGCGGGCAGACACAAACCGCAGTGAATGCAGCCCAGAATCTTATCCATCTCAGTGTTGAGCGCGGTTTGTAGTTTGATGGTCATAGTGTTGTTCCTAGGTACGCACCGCTTCCAGCGTGCGGACGTGGCAGCGGACTGACGAATGCTGAAAGGCAACTCTTCGGCCTGATTCCGTCCGCTGCCACGTCCGCACGCTGGAAGCGGTGCGTACCCAGGTTAAATCCCGGCAACGAAACGCCCATAATTCAACCGGTGTTGCGGGTCGTATTGTTCCTTGATGCCACGCAACAGCGCGGCATTGGCGCCCACCTCGCCCCACACGTCCAACTGGTTTTTCAATTCAAAGGGCGCGCGCACGATCAGCATTTGCCCGCCGCGCGTCTGCATGGCCTCGCGCAATTCGACGAGCAGTTTGTAGCGGAAGCGCGAACGCAACTCATCCAGCATGTCTTCGCCGCCGAGAATGCGCACCACACCATTGGCGGCGTGCGCGCGCAGCACCGCCGCCGGCATCAGCCGTTGCACATCGGCCAACGTTGCGCCTACGTCTGAAGGCAGGGCGGTCGCACGCAAACTGAATGTCCAATCTTTCGTTGTCTCGCTCGCGTGATAAGCGCGCCAGAATTCAGCGCTGTCCGCCTCGCTCAAAACGGTATGCGGCAATTCACCGCCGAGCCGTTTGGCTTCATTGATCTGCCAGTCGGCGGTCTCGGCTTCTTCGTTCCAAAAGCGCAGCACGAGCGCATATTTCTCTTCGTCAACCGGCAAATCGGCCTGTGGCGAGAGCAGTTCCCACGCCGCCGGCTGCAAATCCGAATCCATGACCCGCGCCGATAACGCGCATAGCGGTTCAGCCGCGTTGGCATAAAAAACCAGCGTGCGTTCGCTGACGGGTAGCGCGCGCATTTTGAAACTCAGCTCGGCCAGCACCGCCAGCGTGCCGTAACTACCCGCATACAGTTTGCACAGATCGTAGCCCGCGACGTTTTTGACGACCTTGCCGCCCGCTTTGGTAATCGTGCCGTCCACGTGCGCAACGCGCGCGCCGATCAGCCAATCGCGCGGCGTGCCGTAATGACAACGCAAAGGCCCGGCGCTGGCCGTCGCCACCGTCGCACCCAAGGTGCCGCGCGCATCGCCAAACGGATCGAGCGGGATGAATTGATTGTGCTCAGCGGCTTGTTCGTTAAAGGCGCGCAAGGCCACGCCCGCCTCAACGGTGCAGGTCAAATCGGCGGGTTCGTATTCCAGCACGTGATTCATCCGCGCGGTTGAAACGATCAGATGAAACTGCGCGATGTGGTTGCCCATTTCCAGCCAGGTGCCCGCGCCCGCCGGGACAATGCGCCAGCCTTCGGCAGTAGCGAATTTCAGCATCTCGCTCAACTCCTCGATGCTCTGCGGATAGGCGATGACGCGGGCGTCTTCGTCGCTGACGCGGTAATGACTGCCGATGGCATGTTGGGCGCGTTCGGGGCCAAAGGCTTGCGTCAGGCGGTAAGCGACTTGTTCAGGCGCAATGTAGGCAATCGCCTCGGCGCTCGATATTTCCATGGTGTTTGCTACGATTTCGATGGGGTAGTCAGTGACGGAACATCGCCAACGGTTGCGGTTATACCATGCTCAATCCATTTCAGCGAGCGCCGCCCGCAACGCATCCATTGCCAGCACGGCGCAATGTTCTTTGTTGCGCGGCAAGCCGCCCAGCGCCGCGCTGACATCTTTAGCGTTCAATTGCCGAGCTTCAGCCAGCGTTTTTCCGTTGAGCATCTCGGTCAATACCGAAGCCGCCGCGATGCAGGGCGGACAACCTTGCACCTGAAAGCCGCTGGCGCCGATGCGCGCGTCTTCAATTTTCAAATACAGATGAAGCAGGTCACCGCAAACCGGATTGGTCGCCATGCCTCGCACAGAAGCGTCGGCCAGTTCGCCCACGTTGTGCGGATTGTCGAGGTGTTTGAGGATTTGGGGACTGTACATAATGCCGGGCAGTTTAGCGTAGCGGCTGGGTTTGCGCCTAATTGGATAAGGTTAGAAAACGCGGCCTGTGGCGGTACCGCGCGCGTGAGCAAGCGGAGTTGGCGCGGTTGTGCCGTTGTGCCTGGCCTGACGTGCCGCTTGCTCACGCGCGCGGTACCGTCCCGGCTCCAAACAACTTGCTAGTTCAATGGCGCTGGCTACAATATAAACACCGAAATGGTGGCGCTTACGTTTTGTTGGCTCACTGGATTGATCAACACCTGAATCCTTGAAGAAGTAGACCACCAGCCACACGGATCGTTGCTCTTAGCGCGACGGTACCGCACACGAACGCATCGGCTAGCTGACTGAGAAACCAACCAACTGCATATGCATTACAGGAGAATTGCCATGAGATTGCAGAGCCTTGTTAGCACTTTTCTGCTGCTCGTTGCCCTTACCCTTTGCGCCAGCGCGCAAACCGTGACTGGGACGTTGAACGGCACTGTCACCGACACGTCGGGCGCGGTGGTGCCGAGCGTGGAAGTCGTCGCCAAGAGCCTGGAAACCGGCATCACACGCACTACCCGCAGCAACGCCGAGGGCTTTTACAACATGCCTTTTTTGCCCCTGGGCAGTTACGACGTGACGGTGGGCGCGAACGGCTTTAAGAAAATCATCAAGAATGGCGTGCTCATCGAATTGAACAGGACCACCGTTTCGGATTTCAAACTGGAAATCTCCAGCATCGGCGACGCCGTGCAGATAACCGGCGAGACGCCGCAGATCGAAACTTCCACTGGTGAATTGAAGCATTCGCTGGATGAGAAGCGCGTCGAAGACACGCCACTGGCCGGGCGCAATTTCATTTCGCTGGTCGAACAGATTCCCGGTTTCCAAATCTCTTCGTTCGGCGGCGACGCTTCGAGCGGCCAGAATAATCCGACCAATTCCAGCGGCTCGTTCGCGGCCTTTAGCGGCTTGGGCGGACGCGCCACGACCTTTCAGGTGGATGGCGTGAGCAACAACGATTCGTCTGAAAACCAGAATCGGCAGGGCGTCAATATCAGCACGATCAAAGAGCTGCAAGTCTTGACCAACGCCTTCTCGGCGGAATTCGGCGGTGGCGGCGCGGCGGTGCTGGTGCAAACCAAGTCGGGCACGAACAGGTTTCATGGCGACGGTTACGATTTCATCCAGAACGACGTTTTCAACGCCAACGGATTTTTCAGAAATGCGGCGGGCAACTCTTCGACGACGGGCCTGCCTTTGCAGCCGCGACCGGCGGTGCGGCGGCAACAATACGGCGGCACGTTTGGCGGCCCGATTTGGCTGCCGCAAAAATTCTTTGGCCCGGCGGCCTATGATGGACGCGACCGGCTCTTTTTCTTCATCAGCGCGGAAAAGCTTTTCAATAAGACCGGCAACAACTACACGCGCGTGATCTTTTTGCCCGGCGAAGAACCGAAGGCCTGTCCCGTGGTCAACGGCGTGACAGTCAACCCGAAGCCGGGCGATCCGTTGCGCACGTTCTGTGTTGATCCGCTGACGCATCCCAATCTCGAACGCGATTTGGCATTTATGCGCTCGGTCATCCGTCTCTATCGCACGCCGGAATTGCAGGGCATTGCGCCAAACGATCCGAACGCCTGCGCACAGTTGATTTCCAGCGGGCGCGAGCCGCGCTGCGTGACGCTAGGCATCACGACCGTGCAGCCGCGTTCCGATTACACGGGCCGGCTGGATTTTCGCGCCACCCGCAGCGACAACCTTTGGCTGCGTTATCAATACAGCCGCCAGCGCGACACCACCGGGCGCTTCATCCTGGGCGACACCTTCGGCGCGCGCAACGACCGGCAATACAATCTGGGCCTGACCGAAACGCACGTCTGGTCGTCGCGCCAGGTCAGCGAATTCCGCTACAGCTTCGGCAACCGCACGACCTTGCAGGATGTGAGCGACGGCAATGACATTCCGGTCATCCGCTTCAACACCAATCTTTGCACGGGCAACAACACGGGCGCGTGCGGCGGCATCATCGGCACTTCGACCAACGTGCCCATCAATCGCCGCCAGCACGATCAGCAGTTTGTCTTTAACCACACCTTCAGCTTCGCGCGCCACACGTTGAAGGCGGGCGTTGACCAGCGCAAACAGTTGCTGGATGACGTTTCGGGCGACCGCTCACGCGGCTTCTGGACATTCGGCACGAATGACTCGACCGCCAACATCGTGGCGCGGCTCGGCTACACCAGCTTCGAGAACTTCATGCGTGGTTTCATCACGACCTATCAGAAAGGCTACGGCAACCCGATTGGCAATAACCGCTTCGGCGAGACGAATCTTTATTTGCAGGACGACTTCCGGCTCAAACGCAACCTGACGCTCAACCTGGGCGTGCGGTATGAGTACGTGCGCGCGCCGAAGGAGCAAGACAACCGCTTCAGCTACGGTTTTGAAGACGACCGCAACAACGTTGATCCGCGCTTTGGCTTCGCGTATTCGCCGGCCTTTGAAAGCGGCTGGTTGCACAAGCTGACCGGCGGCGCGGGCAAATCCGTTATTCGCGGTGGTTATGGCATCAACCACACGCGGCTTTTCCAATCACTTTTCTCGCAAAACCAGTTGAGCATCCGCACGCAACCGCCCAACGGTTACGCCGATGTTTTCAGCGGGCGCTGTCCGAATGAAATTTCCGACCCGGCCTGCGGCTTTGTTTTCACGCCGGGCTTTGCGATCACCTCGACGGCTTTCACGGCGGCCAGCGCCAACAATACCGGCGCGGTGCGCGACATCGGCGGGCGGCTGGCTTCGACGCTGCTGATTCCCAACAAGCATTTGCAGATGCCTTACGTTCAGCAATGGAACCTGACGCTGGAACGCCAACTGCCGAAAAATTACGCCGTGCAACTTAGCTACAGCGGCAATCGCGGCATCGGCTCGCCGTGGTTTGACAGCGGCAACGATGCGGTTTTCCCCTTTGTCTCGCCCTCGCTGTTGGTGGATGTGGGCGGCGGCAATTTCAAACCGGTGGTGTTTGATCGCGCCTGCACCGGCATCACCGATCCGATCTGCCTGAATCCGGCGAATGCGGCGGATACGGCGGTTGGTTCGCTGCGCAGCTTTTCCGCGCTCAACAGCACGACCGCGACGCTGGCGCAAAAAGGCATCGTGATCGAAAACGGCGTGCCGCACGGTTACATCTCATTGGCGCAACCGCGCACCAACGAACGCCGCCCCGACGCGACGCTGGGCCGTTTCGTCAACTTGAACAACTTCGGTTGGAGCTACTACCACGCGGCCACGGTCAAGATGACCAAACGGCTGTCGAATGGGCTGAGCTTTAATGCTTTTTACACCTTCAGCAAAGCGATTGACACCGGCTCCGAACAAACTTCGACCGTGGTGGACACCAATGCGCCAGCCAGTAAAAAAGGCGGCGCGGCGGCTTCGTTGCGCGGTCTGAGCGCCTATCACGCGGCGCATCGGATGGTCGCCAGCTATTCGTATGAACTGCCGTTTATGCGGCATCAGAATGGCGCCGCCGGGCGCATCTTGGGCGGCTGGAACATCACCGGCGTGACGACGCTGCAATCGGGCAATCCGTTCAGTGTGACGCTCGGTTACGACGCCAACGGCGACGGCTTGGCCGGTGACCGCCCGCGCGTGGCTGACCTGAGCGTGCTGGGCCGTTCGGTGGACAACGGACGGCGCAATGCGCAGGGCGTGCAAATCTCGACCTTGCAACTGCCAGGTACGGCCTTCATCCCCGCGCAATCCGCAGCCATTGGACAACAGGATCGTTTGTATCTGCCGGGCGGCGGCTTGGACGGGCAGATCGGGCGCAATACGTTTTTCCTGCAAGGACTGAATCACACCGATATGACGGCGTTCAAAACCTTCCGCGTGCGCGAAAGCGTCAAGCTGATCGTGCGCATGGAGTTTTACAATGTCTTCAACCGTGTGACCTTTGGGGCGCCGACACGCACGATCCTGAGTGGCAATACGCTGGGCACGATTTCGACCGAGCGCAATGTGTCGAGTTACGTCAACTCCGGTCGTCTGGATGGCAGCAGCGGGCGGCAGGGCCAGATAGCGTTGCGCCTCGTTTTCTAAAATATGACTTTCGTTTCGCGTGGGCCGCGTGGCAAGACTGTAATAGTTGCGCCACGCGGCCTTTCTTGTTCGTACTGCGCGGCCTGCGCTATGCTGCGCGCCGAAGGAGACCAAGCGTATGTCCGCCCAACCTGCTTTAGCCGCACTTGAGCTTATAGACGATGATGCCTTGCCGGATGAGACTGATCCGGTTGTACTGCATTTCGCGCCAATTCTACGCCGGTTACGGGGGGATGATTTCTTCCGCTTCTGCCAGGCCAACGACCGTTGGCGGTTGGAGCTATCCAAGGAGGGCGACTTGATTATTATGATGGCGGCGGGTTCCAACACGGGCCGCCGCAACGCAAAGTTGACGACGCTGTTTGGCATTTGGGCTGCTGAGGATGGCACTGGCGAATACTTCGATTCCTCAGCAGGTTTCACCCTGCCCAATGGCGCTGAACGCTCGCCTGATCTGTCTTGGGTGAAGAAAGAACGCTGGGAAGCCTTGAGTCAAAAACAACGCGAAAAGTTCGCCCCTCTTTGCCCTGACTTTGTGGTCGAGTTGCGTTCGGGTACCGACCGCCTGAAACCTTTGCAAGCCAAACTGGAGGAATACATCGAAAACGGCGCGCAACTCGGCTGGTTGATTGATCCGTACAAACGCAAGGTCTACGTTTATCGTCCAGGCACGCCGGTTGAGCGGTTCGATGAACCGGAAACCATCAGCGGCGAGCCGTTGCTGCCGGGCTTCGTTTTGCCCGTCGCGCAACTTTGGCAACGCTGAAAGCGGAACTACCTGGCCCAGTTAGCGTGAAAGACTCTGTCACACTCGCTCTCACTTATCCCCGCAAACTAATTCCACCATCCCAAAATTGTCTGCTGAAGTTATGTCCAAGCTCAAAAAATCCATCGCCTTACTCGTGTTGTTCAGTCTGCCCGCCTTGGCCCAGGCCCCCAAAAAGCCCAGCGACATTGCGCGCGAACAGGGACAGGCCGTCGTTGTCATCGAAGCGCTTGATGCTAACGGCAACGTCAGCGGTCAGGGCAGCGGGTTCATCGTGACGGCCAAGGGAGCCATCGTGACGAATCTGCATGTCATTCAAGGCGCCCACACCGTGCGCGTCAAATTGCCGAACGGCGATGTTTATAAAACGCAGGACTTGGTGGATGTGGACGACACCAAAGACCTCGCGCTGCTGAAAATCAAAGGCTTCAAACTGCCCCTGGTCGCGCTGGGCGATTCCGACAAGACCGAAATCGGCGAGAGCATCACCGTCATCAGCAGTCCCGAAGGCCTGACCAATTCGCTTTCGACCGGCGTGGTCAGCGGTGTGCGGCGGCTGGAAGGCTTGCGCGTCTTTCAAATCACCGCGCCGATCAGTCAGGGCAGCAGCGGCGGCGCGGTCTTTGACGGCAATGGCAATGTCATCGGCATCGTGACCTATCTGTTGCGCGGCGGGCAGAATCTGAATTTCGCCGTGCCGGTCAATTATGCGCGCGGGATGATCGGCGATGAAGTCACCAAGACCCTGGCGCAACTGGGGCCGCTGGCCAAAACTCCGCCGCCCGTGCAAGCGCCACCGCAATTGGGCGCTGAACCGCCGCGCCGTGAGGAGGCGTTGCCCAATGAACAACTCAGCACGGCTGCGCGCGGCTTGTTGGGGCGCACACAGCTTGACCCGTTGTATGCGCAACCGGCCCAGGCGCTGGCCTTTTTCTACCGCATCGTGGATGGCATCGGCATTATGCGCGACACTGAACTGGCCGACCTGACGCGTTCGGCCTGGCTGATCAAAGGCAAAGAGACCGCGATGACAGAAGATTTCACGATCAATTTTTTAAGCCCGGCGCTAGGCATGACCCTGACCCTCAACAAAACCGACCGCGTGCTGGGAGGCGTCGAATTGCTGGTGACCTGGACGCTTGACGATCTGGAGCGCGTCTTCGGCAACAAATATACCAAGCGTCCGCAAGACGCGCAAAAATTGCTGGAATTCAAGGTCAAGAAAACCGAAGGCAAAAAGGAAACACAGAAGATCGTGGCTGTTCAAGAGGCCAACGGGCTGGTACGGTCGGTGCGATTCACCAAGGTGAAGTAACATCTGGTGTTAAAGGTGGAATTATGTACTGCGCGAAATAGTCGTTGAGGTTGAATTGTTGTTGCCGAGTTAGTGAATAGCTAGCTCGGTTAAACTTCGCTTGAAAATAATTGCTAAAAGTCGGAATTTTTTGTTGATACTTTTGTGGCTCATGTGTAGTCAGTTTGCATCGCCAGGGGTAAGCTTAGGGAATGATTGACTTTCCCCTTAACGATCTCCTAGATGCCGAAGCCTGCACGTTGTGGTTGGCGCAGCAGCTTCATCCGCACGGCTTGTGCTGTCCGG
>JACPYM010000080.1 GCA_016196035.1 Acidobacteriota bacterium
CTTCGGTCAGCAGGTTCGATTAGTCTCCTTTACGTGGTCAATCGCCACAACGAGATGATTCAACCTCTGACCTATCTACTCCAGCTACTTTCGCAACTGGAGTTTACCGCCGCACCTCTTACTCATCATGCCGTCTCCTTACTCCGATCATTGTTGAATTGGCTACGCTGGCAGTGTCAGGCGGCATCCTCAGGGCGCAACCTGCGAGCTAGACAGCCAGTAAAAGGATAAGCTCGACAAGACAAAAACGATCAGGATCGTGGTGAGAATGATCAGAAGTTTTTTCATCTCTGAAGCCCTCCTTCACCTTTCAATTGGCAATGGTCAATTGGCAATGATCGTGCCATTAGAATGGCGGCGAGACGCTGCTGTAAGAGGCTGCATTGACAGGCTAAACGAGCGTTATGGAATTTCATTTTTGGTGCCAGGGCAGCGCCACGGCGAGACGGTTTGGCGCGTTCAAGCACAATCGCCACATGCCGTAAGCACGCACGGCAAAGACGGATGCCTGCACAACGAACTGATGATGATTGTCTTAGTCAGTAGCTTCAGAGGAATCAGGCTCAGCGGAACGAGCAAAGACCCGAGCCATCTTGCCAAAACGCTCAAACTGATAAAACGTCGGCCTGTTCTTCACCACCAAATTGAGACGCATAGAGTTGGGCGTAAAGTCCAGCCCGCGCCAGTAATGCCGGATGCTGGCCTGCTTCAACGATTCTGCCGTTCTCCAACACATAGATGGCATCCGCCTTTCTGACGGTTTCCAGATTGTGCGCAATCATGATCGAGGTCTTACCATGCATTAATCGTCCCAGCGCCTCCATCACCAGCTTTTCAGACGAAGCGTCCAGCCCGGAGGTCGGTTCGTCCAGAATCAGGATCGGCGAATTGCGGATGAGCGCCCGCGCAATCGCGAGGCGCTGGCGCTGGCCGCCCGACAACGTCATGCCACGTTCGCCAACCAGCGTCTCATAGCCTTCCGGCATCTGTTCGATGAATTCGTGCGCGTTGGCCTGGCGCGCGGCGCGCAGAATCTCTTGCCGCGTGGCTTCCGGTCTGCCATAGGCGATGTTCTGCCAGATGGACGTGCGGAAAAGCACCGTGTCTTGCAACACAAAGCTGATCTGTTGGCGCAATGATTTCAAGGTGAAGTTGCGCACGTCCTCACCATCAATCAGCACGCGCCCGAAATGCGGCGTATAAAAACGCGGAATCAGACTGATGATCGTGGATTTGCCCGCGCCCGTGGGCCCCACAAAGGCTGCGAATTCGCCAGGGCGAATCTGAAAGCTCACGTCCTTGAGCACAGGCCGGTCATCGCGGTAGTGAAAAAACACATGCTCAAAACTGATCGCGCCGCTGAAACGTGGCGCACGGCGCGCGCGTGGCGAATCGCGCACCAGTTCTTCTGTCTTGATGACTTCGTTAATGCGTTCGGCCCCGATGAGCGCCTTCGAGATCGCATCGGTCATCTTCGACAGGTCACGCATCGGCTTGTACAGCTTGCCCAGATAAAGCAGAAAGACGACCAGCGCGCCGCCCGTGAGCTGTCCTTTCAGCACCAGCCGCGCGCCATACCACAACACGACGCTCGCGCCGCCCGCAACCACAAAATCAACCGCTGGCGCAAGCAGGGCCTTGACCTTGCGCGCGCGCACGGTCAATTCGATGGTTTCCAGCGTCTCTTTCGCCAGCCGTCGCTCTTCATAGTCTTCCCGCGCAAAGGCCTTGACCACACGCATGGATGAAAGCGTCTCTTGCACCACCGACAACACGTCGCCTTCCTTCTTGCGCACTTCACGTGTCGCCTGTTTGATCCGGCGCGTCAGCGTGTAAACTTCCAGAAAGAGCAGCGGCGCCACCGAGAGCGCAATCAGCGTGAAATGCCAGTTGAAATACAACATCACCGCCATCATCCCGGCCAGCGTCAGCACATCCACCACCATGCCGAGCAGGCCCGACGTGATAAAGCTTTGAATCGCGTCCACGTCGCTGGTCACGCGACTGATCAGATCGCCGGTCTTATGCTGGTCGTAATAGGAAAGCGATAGGCCCTGAATGTGATGGTAAAGCGTCTGCCGCAGATCGCGCATGACCCATTGCCCAACCTGCATGGTGAGACAGCTTTCCGAATAGGAGGCCACCGCGCCCAGCGCCGCGACGGCCACGGTGGTGAGAGCGGCGAAATTCAAAACTGCCAGTTTGCCCGCGCCAAACAAATTGCTCACCGTCGCGGCCACCCAGGCGGGCAGCGGGTGTGAGCCAACGACATAATCGAGCACGATTTTTATCGGCCAGGGATCGAAGAGGTCAGCCAGCCCTGCGACAATCACCGCCACGAACGCCAGCGCAAGCCATTTCCAGTGCGGTCGCAACAGGTGATTGATGATGAACTTTTTCTCCATTGAACTGCTTCTTGCCGGCGAGGACAAACAATTGTGTCCTAGAAATTGCATCACCTTACATCTGTCTACCCTCCGGTTGGCAAACTCGCGCGCAACGCCAATTCACGCCGCCTGGCATTGCGCAATAGCACGGACTGCTGCATTTGCAAACGGTTGGCTTGCTCCAACGCCTGTCGCAATTCATGAACTTCCGCTTGCAGCCAGGCTACCTGCTCATACGCCCGGCGCAGTTGACGTTCCGCTGCCCACGGAAAGGGCAGAATATCGGCTGGCACCGTCACCCCGGCTGGTGCGGGGCTGAGCGGCAATGGCAGCGTTTGGATTGCTGTACTCATCTGTTTACCTCCGATGTCAAAACCAGCCGCAACTGCTGCGGCTGGACTGGTGTGCTCGAACCTTAGATCGGTCTTCTCTACGGTGTACGGGAAAACCGCGCAGCGGGACAGTGCCGCGCGCGTGAGCAAGCGGCGCGTCAAGCTTGCCCCCGTGGCCGAATTGCCAAAGCTCCGCTTGCTCACGCGCGCGGCACTATCCCAGTGTCCCTGACTCCGTATATGCAACTGCAAATCGCTCTAAAACCAACCTTGATCAATGTCCTGGCATCCGCAGCCGAGAAGCCGGACAACGGAGCAATCCTCTTCCTTCTTCGCAACCACAGACGCCAGTCTCGCCGCGCAGCCCTGTTTCAACCTCGTTTCTGCTTGCCGGAAAACGCCGGTCTGAAAACAGCGGGCCGCGCCTCAACCGTGCGGCACTTAACCTTCGGTGTGAGGCAGTTTCAGGTCGTGCTCAAAGCGTTTCGTCAAATGCGCGACAGCGTCATTGATGCTCTTGTCGGCCTTGTTGTAATCAATCGTCTTGGTGTCATAGCCACGCCAAACCAGTTGCTTGGTGCGCCCGTCATAAACATCCATCACCAGGGTGTTGCGCGTTTGCGGGATGCGCACCACGGTTGTCGGCCCCCAATCAGGCCCCCAACCAGGCCCCCAACCGATCCAGCCTCGGCGGTAACCGAAGCGCCCGAAGCCATAGTGACCGTAGTAGCCCGGATAGCCGGAATTGAACACTTCGGTGGTATGGCTTTGTTGCGTACTCAAGTGATAACTGACCAGCAAGTCCGGCGCGCCGTTGACGGTTTGCTTCAAACCGGCGGAGCGAAGCTCCATTGACAGATCATCACGCACGCGCTGATCCCACAGACTGTTTTTACCAAAGACGTCTTTGGCGGCGCTTTGCTGTGGCTGGAATCCCCAGGTGCTCCCAGCCACCAGCCGGTAGTGATGGTCGTAATCCGATTTTGTTTCGGCCAAGCCAGACACGCCACAAAGCGTGACCAGCGCGGCCAGTGCAAAGGCAGATAAAGTTATGCGTTTCATCTTGGCCCTCCTTCCTTAACTCAGCGCCAACTATTGAGCGCTGATGACAAGCCCACAGAGCGCAAGCACCGTGCCGTTTTGATTGGCTACAGACTGGCCGGCTGAACTGTTTGAAAAGGCAGCACGTTGCCGCAGCACGCCAAAAAGACGGAAAAAATTTGCCTGGGGCGCTTTGTACCATCCGGGCCGCCGCTGGGACAGATTGGTAAGACGTGCCAGAGACCGTCCCGAAAGTCATGGCTGATTCTCGCCCTTGCGGCGGCGAGACAGTTTTGCGCTCGCAACGCATGCGCGTGGCGGAAAGGTCATTGCCGGCCAGTCCTCAAACTGGCTTCATTACGAAGCCCTTAGGTCTTAGCGCCTCTTCTCTTCACTTTCAGCAAACTAGCGCTTGGCACAAACGTTGCAGTTTGTCGTGCTGTGATGATCGAGAACAAATACTGAATTGATGAGCGCGTGTGGGCGCGCAGTTAATCAACACAAATCATCATCGAGCAGGGGAGAGGGTCATGAAATTTGGTCTATGCAACGCCTTAGCGCATTGCTTATGCTTGCTGATTCTTACGGGCAGTTTTAGCACGCGCGTTTCCGCCCAGACACCACTACCGCAACCAGAGCCAACACGCTCGCCAAGTCCGCCCCTGAGCATCCAGCCCCTGAGTATTCAGGCTGACACGCTGACGCAACGCATGCCCGATCATCTGACCGGCGTGGCGGCGGACAAGGTGGTGCGCTGGACGCTGAAAGATTCGATTCTGGCGGCGCTCGAAAAGAATCCGGACATCGAGATCGGGCGGCAAAGTGTACGGCTGGCGCAATTCAGCATTCTGGCGGCGCAAGGGGTTTACGACCCGCTGGCGTCATCAACGCTCAATTACAATTGGCAGCGCACGCCGAACTTCTCGCAATTCAGCGGCAGCGCGCAGGATTTTTTACAGAACACTTCGCTCACCTATAACTTCGGTTATTTGCAAGCGGTCGAACGCACGGGCGGCAGCTATCAAATCAATTTCAATAACGCCCGGAACACTTCCAACACCGCCAATCTGGCGACTTACTATAATCCGGCCTTAACACTGGCGTTGACACAACCGTTGCAGCGCAACTTCGCCATTGATGCCAATCGCCATCTCATTCAAATCAACAAGAAAAAGCTCGACCTCTCTGACGCACAGTTTCGCCAACAGGTAATTCAAATCATCGCCAGCGTGGAGCAGGTATATTGGGACTTGAGCTTCGCCATTCGCAGCGAAGAGATTCAGCGTGATGCATTAAAACTGGCCGAAACACAATTACGGAATAACCAGGAGCAGGTCAAAGCCGGCACGCTCGCACAAATAGATGTGATTACCGCCGCCACTCAAGTGGAGACCGTGCGCCAGCAGGTTTTTCAGGCCATGCAAGCTGTCGCGCAGGCCGAAGACGCCTTGAAATTATTGACCGTTGAAGGCACCACGGATGAGTTGTGGATTAGCCAGATCGTGCCGGTTGAAAGCTTTGAGTTAAAACCGTTGACGTTGTCGTTACCCGACGCGCTGCAACTGGCGCTCGACAATCGGCCTGAAATCAACCAATTCGCGCCGCAAAAAGAGATAAATGACATAGACGTGAAATACTTCCGCGACCAGACCAAGCCGCAGGTTGACCTGACCGCGTCATACGGAGTGGTGGGCGTGGGCGGATCAGCGGCATCTTTCCCCGATGCCAATGGCGTCCTGCAACCGGCCAAGGTGTCGCCGGTTTTCATCGGCGGCTATGGCACGGCGCTCGACAGCCTCGCCAAAAATTCGTTCCCGGTCGTGCGCGTGGGCTTGAATCTCGCCCTGCCCCTGCACAATCGCACGGCGCAAGCCAATCTGGGCAGCGCGCTGGAAACCGGTCGCCAACTCGACACCCAGTTGCGCAAACAACAACAAACCATCCAATCCGACGTGCGCACGGCCTATCACGCCGTCGAAGCCGCCCGGCTGAGTTATGGCGCGGCCCGTTCCGCGCGCGCATACGCCGAACAGCAATTGTCCGGCGAACAAGAGAAATTTTCGGTCGGCCTTTCCACCACCTTCCTGGTGCTGACCCGTCAGAACGACCTGACACAAGCGCGCGGCGTCGAGGTGCAAACCCTGACCAATTACAACAAAGCGGTGGCCGACTTACAGCGCGCCATTGCGGCCACACTGAGCGCAAACAGCATCGAAATTCAATCTGGTAAAGACAACCCGCTTGGCTCAGGCAGGCCGTAACTGTGCGGCCAAACCTGGCTTGAGGAAGACAACGATGAGTGCAAATACAAAATCCCTCCCCCAACCGGATTTGACCGCAGCACAAGATGAACCACAGCGCGTCAATGGGCCTGGGGCCGTCGTGACGGTGTTCCGGCTGGAACCACAATCGGCCAAGCGGCTCAAAGAGGTCACGGCGGCACCGCCGGCTCCGCCTCCGACAACAGCGGAAGCGCCACGCCCGGCGGCCGGCCAAAATGAAGCGTTGCCCGCCGCCGGTCACCAAAGCCATACACGCTGGTGGTTGCTGTTATTCGCTGTCTTGCTCGCAAGCGGATTCTGGGCGTACCAGCGACCCCCTGCCGTCAGTGCGCCGCTAAAACCCGCGCGGAATGCCGTGCCCAGTGTGCCGGTAACGATTGCCACCGCGCGCACGAGCGACATTCCCGTTTATCTGAACGGGCTGGGCACCGTCACACCACTCAACACCATCTCCGTGAAAACGCGGCTGGACGGCCAATTGACCCGCATAGATTTCAAGGAAGGACAATTCGTCAACAAAGGCGCGTTGCTGGCGGAAATTGACGCGCGCCCTTACGAAGTACAACTGGCGCAAGCACAGGCGCAACTGGAACGCGATCAAGCGACGCTCAACAACGCCAAGGCCGATCTGGCGCGTTACCAGTATCTGGTCGGCAAAGGCATCATTCCGCAACAGCAGGTAGACACGCAGGCTGCGGTGGTCGCCCAGAATTCCGCCGTCATCAAGGTGGATGAAACGCAGATAGACAATGCGAAATTGCAATTGACCTATTGCCGCATCACTGCGCCCATCAGCGGACGCATCGGGCTGCGACAAGTTGATCCCGGCAATATGGTGCATGCGGCGGATGCCAACGGTTTGGTCGTCATCACACAAGTGCAGCCTATCGGTGTGCTCTTCACTATTCCCGAAGACAGTTTGAGTGCCGTGTTGCAAAAATTTCGCACGGGCGCGCAATTGTCGGCGGAAGCCTATGACCGCAGCGGACAGACGAAACTCGTCGCGGGCCGTTTGCTGACGATGGATAACCAGATTGATCCGGCCACTGGCACGAACCGTTTGAAAGCCGTGTTTGAGAACAAAGCGAACGCGCTCTTCCCCAATCAATTCGTCAATATTCGGTTGTTGGTCGAAACGCAAAAAGACAAAGTGTTGATCCCCGCCGTCGCCATTCAGCGTGGCCCGAACGGAGCTTTTGTGTATGTCGTAAAACCCGACCAAACCGTCGAAGTGCGTCCCGTCACCGTCAGCACAATGGAAGGGACAGAGGCCGCGATTGATTCCGGCCTTGCCGCCAATGAACAAGTCGTGACCGACGGCGTAGACAAATTGCAAGCCGGCAGCAAAGTGCAAATCGCCAACAAAGAAAAGGCTGGAGCCTGATGAAGGATGAACGATGAACGATAGACTAATCGGGTTTCGCTTCATCCTTCATCCCTCATCCCTCTGAGATTTCTATGAGTCCTTCACGCATTTTTATCGAACGCCCGGTCGCCACGTCATTGCTGATGGCGGCGATTTTGTTGTCGGGCATCGTCGCGTATTTTCAATTGCCCGTGTCGGCGTTGCCACAGGTGGATTATCCGACGATTCAGGTGCTGACGTTTTATCCCGGAGCCAGCCCCGACGTGATGGCTTCATCAGTCACGGCTCCGCTGGAGCGGCAGTTCGGGCAAATGCCGGGCTTGAATCAGATGACGTCCAGCAGTTCGTTTGGCAGTTCGTTGATTACGCTGCAATTTGATCTGGAACTCAGTCTGGATGTAGCCGAACAAGAGGTGCAGGCTTCGATCAATGCGGGGACGACATTTTTGCCGAAAGACCTGCCGAATCCACCGATTTACAGCAAAACCAATCCGGCGGATGCGCCGATTATCACGCTGGCGTTGACCTCCGACACGTTGCCGTTGGCAAAAGTCGAAGACCTTGCGGATACGCGATTGGCGCAAAAGATTTCGCAATTGCCCGGCGTCGGTTTGGTCAGTATCAGCGGCGGGCAAAAACCGGCGGTGCGCATTCAGGCCAACCCAACTGCGCTGGCGGCATATGGCATGAGCCTCGAAGATTTGCGCAGCGCGGTCGCGTTATCAAATGTGAATCAGGCAACGGGAAATTTCGACGGCCCCAAACAAGCGTACACAATTGACACGAATGACCAGATTATTTCCAGCGCGGGGTATCGTTCAGCCATCATCGCGTATCGCAACGGCGGCGCGGTGCGGCTGTCGGATGTCGCCACCGTGATTGACGATGCCGAGAACGTCAAACAGTCCGCGTGGTCGAACAAAACGCCGGCTGTCATTCTGAACATTCAACGACAGCCCGGAGCCAATATTATTGGTGTCGTAGACCGCATCGAAAAGCTCTTGCCACAGCTTAAAACTTCGCTGCCGTCAGCAATCAATTTGTCCGTGCTGACCGACCGCACGACGACGATTCGTGCCTCAGTCAAAGATGTGCAATTTGAATTAATGCTGACCGTCGCGCTGGTTGTGCTGGTGATTTTTTTGTTCCTGCGCACGCTGGCCGCGACCGTCATTCCCAGCATTGCCGTACCGCTTTCGCTGGTCGGCACATTCGGCGTGATGTACCTGCTCGGTTATAGCCTCGATAACCTTTCGTTGATGGCGCTGACGATCTCAACGGGCTTTGTCGTAGATGACGCCATCGTCGTGATTGAAAACATCACTCGTCATTTGGAAGCCGGAATGCGCCCGATGCAAGCCGCATTGCTCGGCGCACAGCAGATCGGTTTCACGGTGCTTTCGATGAGTACATCGCTGGTCGCGGTCTTCATTCCGATTCTGTTGATGGGCGGGATTGTCGGGCGGTTGTTCCGCGAATTTGCGGTGACGCTTTCAATTGCGATTGCGCTTTCCTCGCTGGTGTCATTAACGCTGACGCCGATGATGTGTGCGAAGTTATTGCGCTCCGCTCACGACATAAAACACGGATGGCTGTATCGCGCGAGTGAACGTTTCTTCAATTGGTTGCTGCGTGACTATGACAAAAGCCTCAGTTGGGTGTTGCGTCATCCGCAACCCATGTTGCTGGTCACGATTCTGACGATTTGCCTAAGCATCTATTTGTACATCATCGTGCCCAAGGGCTTCTTTCCCGATCAGGACACGGGGCGGATGATGGGCAACATTCAAGCCGCGCAGGACATTTCGTATCAGGAGATGCGGCAGAAACTTTCGCAAGTCGTGGAAATCATTCTCAAAGACCCGGCAGTTGACACTGTCGGCGCATTCACGGGCGGCGGCGGTGGTTCCACTACGAACACGGCGCGGATGTTCGTTTCGCTGAAATCAATCCAGCAACGCAAAGTCAGCGCCAGCGACGTCATCAATCGGTTGCGTGGTCCGCTATCAAAAGTTCCTGGCGCACAAACTTTCCTGCGTCCTGTGCAGGACATCAACGTCGGCGGCAGGTTGAGCAACGCGCTGTACCAATACACGCTGCAAGGCGATAGCGTCGCTGATCTGACGCAATGGACGCCGCTGCTGATGGAGCGTATGCGCAAGCTGCCGCAACTAACCGATGTCAATTCCGATCAGCAAAATCGTGGTTTGGTCGCATCACTCGACATTGACCGTGACACGGCGGCTCGGCTCGGGCTGAATTTTCAATTGATTGACAACACGCTCTACGACGCCTTTGGGCAACGGCAAGTCTCGACGATGTATCGCTCCCTGAATCAGTACCACGTCGTGATGGAGGTTGCGCCGCAATATTGGCAAAATCCTGAAACGCTGAAACAGCTTTATGTGCAAGCTCCGTCGGGCGCACAAATTCCCTTCAGCGCGTTTGCGAAATACAAGACCGATTTGACGCCGCTGGCGGTCAATCATCAGGGGCTTTTTCCCGCGACGACAATCTCGTTCAATCTCGCCGCTGGCGTAGCGCTGGGCGATGCGGTGCAGGCCATTCAGCAGGCACAACGCGACATCGGCATGCCCGCGTCCATACAGGCCGGTTTTCAAGGCACAGCCCAGGCCTTTCAATCTTCGCTGGCGAATGAATGGATATTGATCGTAGCGGCGTTGCTGGCGGTGTACATCGTGCTGGGCATTTTGTACGAAAGCTACATTCATCCGATCACGATTCTCTCAACGCTGCCGTCCGCAGGCGTGGGCGCATTATTGGCCTTATTGCTCTTCAAGATTGACCTGACCATCATCGCGCTGATCGGCATCATCCTGCTGATCGGCATCGTGAAAAAGAACGCGATTATGATGATTGACTTCGCTCTCGAAGCAGAACGCGAACATGGCAGGAAACCCGAAGAAGCAATTTATCAAGCGTGCCTGCTGCGCTTTCGTCCGATCATGATGACGACGCTGGCGGCATTGCTGGGCGGCTTGCCATTAGCGTTTGGCAGAGGGACAGGCGCAGAGTTGCGGCAACCGTTGGGCATCACGATTGTCGGCGGCTTGATCGTCAGCCAGATGCTGACGCTGTTCACAACGCCGGTCGTGTATATGTATTTGGACCGGTTGGGGTGGTGGCTGAAGGCTGTGCGCGGCAAAATCATGGGAAAGCGTAAATTGCGCCTCACCAAAACAGCCTGATACCTGATACCGCTGAGTTGGGGCCATTTGGGAAATACCGGGCTATAGGCGACCAACTCGCCCCAGGCCGCGAGGCCAGGCGCAGCGTTGCCAGCAAGGGCGGCCCCTTGCGCCGATACACCTCACGTCGCTGGCAAAGTCAGACTGCCGCTCATCGCTGCCCTGCCCGGAACGCGCTGACTGGCGGTCAACGTGGCATATCTATTGCGACAAGCGTGTTGCGGAATTGTTGAGAATCCGGCGACGGGTTCTGCCGGACAGTTTTTTTGCTGAACAGGCAACACTCATTGAGGAGAAGCAATGCTCAACTTGAAGAAAGATATTCCAAGCATTACCGCGTGGTTCTATTTGTCATTTTTGGTTGTACCGTTCCTTTGCCCGGCGGCCAATGCGGCTGATGACGCCTGCAAAATATCAGCGACCAAGATTTATGAAACGGCAGCCCCAGCAGTGGTTTTCATCACCGCCACCACAATCAATCCTTACCGGCTGTCGGATCGTGTCGAACACATCGTCGGCTCCGGGTTCATTATTGATGCCGAGGGGTTGATCTTGACCAACTCCCACGTCGCGTTTGGACGACAATCGCTGACCGTCAAACTGGATGACGGCACCGTGTTGCCCGCGCGGCTGCTGGGCGCTGATCCGCTCTTCGACATCGCCGTGTTACAAATTCCCAAGCCGAGCAAAGGGCAACTGCCAACAGTGAAGCTGGGCGATTCCGACCACACTCGCGCCGGCGAAGAAATGCTCGCGCTGGGCAATCCGCTAGGGCTGGATCAGACGTTGACGCGCGGGATCGTGTCGGCGCTCAATCGTGTCTTGCCCGCCACCTTTTTCTCTTTGCAGGAGCCGATGATTCAAGTGGATACGCCGATCAATCACGGCAATTCCGGCGGCCCGCTGCTCAATCGTTGCGGCGAAGTCGTGGGCATCACCACGGCCATCGTTCCTGATGCACAAAATATCGGCTTCGCCATCCCCATCAATCTGGTCAAGTCCGTCTTACCCGACCTGCTCAAACAAGGGCATCTCATTCGCCCCTGGCTGGGCTTTCACGGGCAGTTTATCGGCGCAGATTTGCAAAGCCTGCTGCGCCTGCCGCTCACGACAGGGCTGCTGGTCGAAGTCGTGGAACCGGGCAGCCCGGCGGAGCAAGCCCAGATCCAGGGCGGCGGGCTTGAAATGACGATTGACGGCAATGACGTGTTGCTGGGCGGCGACATCATTACGAAGCTCAACAACACGGCCTTGACCAGCGAGGAAGCCATTGGCAAAGCACTCAATGAATTAAAGGTGGGTGCCGAAGTCAACCTGACGATCTTTCGGGAGGGCAAAGAAGTCCAAGTCAAATACATCTTGCCTGAGCGCCCCTTTTTGCCGGGCGACGTGCCGGGCGGAACGTCGTATGTGCCGCTCAATGGAAAGCGTGCCTTTGGTAACACGCATTTCCGGTTCTGAGATGGTGGAGAAAGAAGTGCCGGAGGGTGGTTGCAATGAGGACGGAAACCGTATCGCTAAAAAGCCATTCCCACACAAGCTCGGCGCGGCCTGTCGCGCATGAGTTGTTCAACCATGCGCCGCCAAACGCCGCGCCCTACTCCAAATTGCTAGCCGTGCTGCTCGTGCTCGCGGGCATTGGAATCATCGCCTATGTTGATGCGGTCGTCAGAGCCTTTTCGCTAGGCTTTCTTTACATTTTCCCGCTCGCCTTCGGAGCTATTGTGATGGGCAGGCGCGCCACGCTTTTGCTGGTGCTGCTCTGCGTTTTTCTGGTGGATGAGCTAGGCCCCTATGAGCATTTAGGGTGGGAAAGTATCTGGCGCAATCTGATCAGCCTGGCTGGTTATCTGGCAGTCGTGCTGATCGTCAGTAAACTGGTGCAGCAGCGCCGGAGCCTAGCCGAAACGGTGCGGCAACAGCGTGATGAGATGGTCAAAGAGATCGCACAGGCGGCGCTGATTCAACGGCGCATGTTGCCGCAATGCGCGCCGCTCCGCCCTGGAATTGACCTGGCGGCGCGGATGGAATCGGCTAAGGTGGTGGCCGGCGATTACTACGACTTTATCGAACTGGAAGACGGCAAGCTGGGTTTGGTGGTGGCCGATGTCGCGGGCAAAGGCGTGCCCGCCGGGTTGCTGGTGCCAACGCTGAAAACCACCTTGCGCCTGGAAGCCCCGCGTCTGGCGCAATGCCAGGAAGTGGTCGCCAGTCTGAACCAGTTGATTTATGACGTGACGGATGGGGCGCGTTATGTGACGATTTTTTACGCGCGGCTCAATCCGCCAGACCGCACCCTGCAATACACCAACGGCGGCCATTTGCCAGGTCTCTGGTACCGCGCCGCCACGCGCGAAATCGCCTGGCTGGACAAAGGCGGTATCTCGCCGGGTTTATTTCAAGGGGTGAAATACGAAAGCGCGCAAGTGCAGTTAGCGTCCAACGACATCCTGGTGCTCTATTCAGACGGCATTACCGAAGCCGAAAACCGGCAGGGCGACGATTTCGGAAGGGAGCGCCTCGCCCGGCTCATCGTGGCCCACCACACCCGCACTGCCGAAGCCTTGCTCGAAACCGTCTTTACGACCTTGACCGAATTCACCGAGCACCAAGAACCCAACGACGATCAGACCTTATTGATTCTCAAAATCACGTAACACTCCTCCGCCATTCGAACTGGTTTGTGGCGAGATGGCGCGGTGGGATGACACTGACACTGTCTCGCCCCAAGTGCCTTGAGCGCGCTCACACACACGCGCCAAATACACTGCCTACCTACGCCAAAGGCCTGTCAATACAGGCCGATTCGGTGCTGGATGGCATGCCCATGATAACGGGCCGTGGCATGCCGCTTGCTCAACAACAACGCAAGTGACCGCATTGAAAAACAGAAACTGCCGCGCCGCCAGCCGGTCACCGGCGATCACCAAGACATGCTGGCCGTCGCCAGGCGTGCAATGACAAACAACGTGCAGGGGTGGCACAAACAGGAAAAGGAGAAATCGTGATGAGAAAGCAATTGATGTCCATGTTCATGCTTTTGGGTCTACTGGGCGGCTTCGGCGCAATGAAAGCGCAAGCGCAAGTGGCGGAGCCAATCGAAGCGGATATTCCCTTCTATTTTCATGCCGGGAACGCCAAATTTGAGCCGGGCAAATATACCGTCAGGATGCGGGATGATTCTGAGCTGATGCTGATGGAAATCACGAGCGCAGACACACATCACTCGGCGCTCTTTCAAGTCAGGGATGCAGAGGCAACGGCAGACCCCGTAAAAGCCGAGTTGGTTTTCAACCGGTACGGCGACCAATACTTCCTCGCGAAGATATTTGATGAGGGAAACAAAACCGGCAGTGAGGTGCTGGAATCGCACTATGAAAGGTTGCTGAAAAAAGGCGAAACGAAGCCCGAGCAACGTCACATTCCGGGTCACCGCCATATGCACCCAAAAGCTGACTAGCCGGTTAATGGCGGGCGGCTCGACTAGCGGGACGCGCATGCCGACGGCTGAGTCAGTTGGATCGCGCTAGCCGTCGGGCAACCCAAAGTGACCACTAAGAGAGAGAGGATTTATGCGGCAACAAATCGGAATGACAATTTTACTGCTTGCGGTTTTCGCCATCAGCGCGATGGCCCAGAGCGCGGACACGGGAACTCCAGGCCACACCACACTCGGCGCGGTCAGGAAAGTTGACCATGCGGCTGGCAAGCTCATCGTCAAGGCTGCGGATGGAACCGAAGAAGCGTTCAAATTCACGGGCAAAACCACCATGCTTGGCGTGCATGGTTTGAAAGACGCCGGTATTGGCATTGAACGTGGCGGCAGGGATGCACCCAAGCTCATGGCGCGCGCGTTCAGCGGAACCGGCAAAGGTGTGCGGACTCTCGCCGCCAAAACTCCGGCATGTGTTGACGAAACCCTGCATCTGACGAAACGCTGCACGATTGATACAGGCAAAGGCGTTGTCAAAGGGACAGCCTATACTGCCAATGTCGGCACGCACGCCATCGCGCATTACACCGCGGCGGGCGGGCGAAAAGTCGGGCATTTGGTGAAGCAAATCGAACGGGCAATCTAAGCGCCGTGTGCGGCAACCGTGACAGCAGAGCTTACGCAATAACTCAACCAGGTGTTGGCGCAGTTCCTGGGTTAGCTCCCTGCCTGCGCCGACGCCGGGGCGAGGTTCGGCGGAAGCTTTGTCCAGATTGCCGTGGCTCAATCCGCGCGCGGCACAGAATAGGAAGAAGGAGGAGTTATGAAACACAAAATGGTTTCACTAATCGCGCTAGGCGGTCTTTGTCTGGCGCTCTGGAACGGCGCGGCGCGCCAGGCGCTGGCCGCCCCACTGAACGCGAACGTGGCGAGGACGCCCAATGCGCCGGTCGGCATTGAGGTTTTTCAAACCTCCCTGGCGCCATACGGGCGCTGGTTTCAGCACGAGAAATACGGCCTGGTGTGGACGCCGACGGTGGTTGACGTGCGTTGGCGTCCATACACCGTGGGCAATTGGGTCTATACCGATTATGGCTGGACGTGGAACTCGGACGAAGATTGGGGTTGGGCCACCTATCATTACGGGCGCTGGAATTTTGACACCGGCATCGGCTGGGTTTGGGTGCCTGGCTATGATTGGGGGCCGGCGTGGGTGTCATGGCGTAACGGGAACGACTGGCTGGGCTGGGCGCCACTGCCGCCGGAAATTGTCTGGGACAACGGCTTTGTTGAAGTAGGACTGATGGACAGCTTGATTCCACCGTTCTATTACAACTTTGTCGAGGAACGCTATTTCAATGCGCCGCGTCTCGCCACATACATCGCCCAGGCCCCGCGCAACGTGGCGTTGATCAGAGAGACGAACAACATCACGCGCTATGAGTTCATCAACCAGCGCGTTCTCAACAAGGCGTTTGATACGCGGCGCATCGAACAAGCCACGGGGCAAGCCGTGCGCACCTATCGGATCGAGGAAGCCAAAGGGCCGAATGCGCTGCGCCGGTTTCAAGCCGACAGCGGCAGCGTTTCCTTCTACCGTCCGCACCTCGAGCGCGACAATCATCCGTTCTCAGACGAGAACCTGCGCCGGCAAACTGAGGAAAGACGCACGCTGCAACAACGGCAACAGGAAGATCGCGAGCGGCTGCACCAGCGACACCAGCAGGAGCTTAACAACCCTCCGCACGGCCTGTCTCCCGACAACCTGAACCAGCGCCACGCCGAAGAATTACGCGAGTTGGAGCAACAACATCAGCGTGAGACGCAGCTCCTCAATAACCGGCATGCGACGGGACACGACGGTGATGCTACGCCGAAAATGGCGCAGCACCGTCGTTAGCTCGGTTTGTCGAGCAAGATACTGAGGGTCGTTGTCAGTGCTCTTGCAAAGTCGTCAGCCAGAGCACTTGAACGGCTCCGCTGAATCCTGATCCTGAGAGCTTGAAAATGCTGCTGATTTTCAAGCTCTCAGGAGTCAGGAGTCAGGAGTCGGCGGAGCGTCTTTGGCGGATGTTTTGAGAACTTTGCGGCTGCCAAGCCAATCGTCAGTCTTCATGGGTTGATGGTCACTTCATAATTGACGCCTTCCCAGCGTTGCGCCTCCAGCCAGAAAAAGGTGAACACGATTGTGGTCTGAGGCGGCAGTAGCGCCGTGCTCAAATCAGCGAAATGCACATTGAGGTGTGTATCCGCGGTTTCCACTTCGGTCACACTTCGCCAAGCGTCAACGCTCCAGTGAATACGGCATGGGGACAGGGTTTCAAGGCGCAGCACTTTCCCGACAGGAATGGCGCGGCATTTGTGGTTGAAGCGCCAGCTTGTGCGCGTTGAAGTGATACCTTGCCGCTGATAACGCTCGACCGTTTGTGGCGGCAAATCGAAGACGCGCTCATCTCGCAATGAGCGCAGCAGCTTGATGTATTCCGCGTGCGCCCAGACCAACGGCATCGCCGAACCTGCTGGACAGCCATTGAACAACTCCAGCGCCGGGATGTCGGGCGCATCCCAAACCTGCTCAGGCAGCAGTCCGCCAGGGCTGGCTTGTGCTTCCATCACGTGCAGCAACCGCACGGCAGCGGCGCGCTTGCCGGCCATGAGTTCATAGTGCGCCCGTTCCCCCGCCAGCAACGGCCAGCCGCGCCCGCTGCCGGTGCCGTCAAAAGGGCTGCCGTCGGCGTGTTCGCCGTAACCGTCTTCGTTGTAACGGTGCCAGACCGGGCCGGTCGCCGTTTCAGTTTTGAGCAGCGCGTCAATGACTTTGACGGTATTGACCAGGCGCGCATCGTCGGGCGCGCGCAAGCCGAAGCGCGCCAGCGCCAGTGCATCGGGGCTGACGATATGGCCGGCGGGCGCATTGCTGTTTTCCGGCGGGCGGTTTTTGATCGGCACAAAACCCGTGGCCGGAGACGGAGCGAATTCCGTTTCGAGCGGTGCGATGCGCACGTAATAACCCGCGACACCGAGTTGTTGCGCCAACTCGGTGTCAGTCACATACGTCCATTGTTCCAGGTGATCGTTCCAGATGTCCGCCGTCTGCCGCAGATATTCGGCGGCGTCCTTTTCGGCGGCCTGCTCGAAGAAGTCCGCCGCCGCCAGCAAAGCCGCAATCTCAACGGCCAAGGTAAAGGGCGAAAAGCCGCCGTCTTCTTCCCAGCGATCCTGCGGGGTGGCTGGGCCGTTGGCAACCAAATAGGCTGCTGCGCGGCGCACCAGCAGCCAGGGATCAAGCCCGTCAAGCGCATCAGCGCGCCGCAGCAGATCGGCCAGCAGAATCGGGAACGCGGTTTCATCCATCTGGACACCGTACCAGTAAGGCGTCCCATCCAGCCACATATTCTGCGGCCAATGTCCGTCCGCTTCCTGCGTGCACATCAGATAAAAGAGCGTCTGCCGCGCGCCGCCGACATCTCCCGCCGCCAGCAGCGCGCCCGCGCTTTCGACCAGATCGCGCGGCCAGACCAGATGATAGCCGCCGAGGTCTTCATCGCCCTTCGTCATGCCCCAGGGAATCGAGAGGCTGGCGATCAACGCGCCCGGAAAGATCGTGGCTTCGTGCGTCTTGAGCACCGCCGTGCTGACGCGGTAAGGGTCGAAGCCGCTGGCGTTGACTTGGCCCAGCGCGAGACAGCGCGCCTGGTAATCCTGCCAACCGCGCACATATTCGTTCTCGGCCTGATCGAAATCGCGCAGCAAGGCGGCCCGTGCTAACTGTCCGGCTTCGTTCGCGCTGACGCCGAACGCGAGCGCCAGCGTAAAGCCGCCGTGGCTCGCCGTCAGGTTGATCTCGCCTGTCAGGGCAATGTTGCCGTTGGCAGCCTGCGAATAAGTATTGCTGAGTCGCCGGTGCGTATTGAGTTCCTGCCAGCCGTCGCTCACACCCGCATAACCACAGCTCATGGCGGCAAATGGAATCGAACAGGCCAGCGCCAGAAAGAGTCCGCCGCGCTGCGCGAACAACATCGGAAGACCTTTGTATTCGCCGGCCCACCCGTCATTCCCATACCCGCAATTGCCGATGTGCGGCGCGAGCAGCACGTACAGATGATAGTCGGCGAGCGTCCCGTTGAGCGGCTCGAACCTGACGCGCTGCAACAGCGCGTCGCGTTGCGGATCGGTGATGATGGTTTTGTTCAGACGATAGCGCCCTTCGAGGCAGGTATTTGTCAGGCAATAGCCCGGCACGCCCTGCGCCAGCGGCTCGATCTGACTGCTGGCATGACGCTTTTCCTCAGAGAAAAATGTCGCGCCAGCGGTCACGATGAACCCGAGATCGCGCGTATTGGCCTGATCCAGACGCGGGTAATAAACCTCATTCACGATGCCGTGAGAAACGGTGAACCAGACGCGGCTTTCCTCGCGAATGGCTGTCCCGACACCGCTTTTGGCGCTCGAAGCCCAGCGCGGCGCAATACCGGGCGCGCCAGGCGCAATAAGATTCTGTGTTGCCATTTTAAGTTCCTACAGTTCGGCGGCTCATTGTTTGAAAAGGCGCATTGTCTCGCGCAGGGTGGCGCGGAAAAAGGCCGCGCCCGCCGCGCTGATCAGCAACAACGTGCCGAAGAGAATCACGGCATCCACGCTCTCGCGCCCTTCGCGCGCCCAATACACATCCTGCAAGCGCAGCCAGAGCGCGAATTCGTCCAGCGTGAGCGCCGCGCCTACACCATACAAAACCGCCGTCAGCCGCGAAGGCCAGCGCGAATTTTCCGCGTCCGCGCCCGTGCCGATTTGCATCAGCCAGAGATAGCCGACGCCGAGCAGCAACAGAATTCCCCAGACCAGATGATGCAGATGAAAGCCTTCGACATAAATGTTGCGAAAGAACTTGTGTCCGGCGTGGATCGAATGCGTGATGTAACGCACCACGGCAAAGGTCAGGTAGAAACTCAGCGCCGACAAAAACAGGCGCTCGCGCCGCGCCTCACGAAAATACTGCCGGTAAAGCGCCCGCAGCCGTTCGTGCCGGATGACCGCCAACAACAACCAAAAGGCGAGCGGCAACAGCACCACGAGTAACCACAGCAGGATTTGCGTGCGCGACCTCATATTTTTTGAATGTTACCGCAGCGCTCTTACGCGGGCGGCTCGTTTTCGCCGGACTCTTCGTCCGCAGATTCTTCAGCCTCCGCTGCGAGAGTTTCGTCAAGGCTGGCACCGCTGTATTGCGCGAACTCGGCAAACCAACCGCCCGCCGCGATCAATTCCGCCGGTGAGCCTTGCGCCACGACGCGCCCGCAGTTGAGCAGGATCACTTGATCGGCGTCTTCGACCATCGAGAACCGGTGGGCGATCACCATGATCGTCGGGCGCGGGGTGAGTTGTTTCAGCGCCTGCTTGATTTCCGTTTCGGTGGCGAAATCGAGATTGGCCGTGGCTTCATCGAGAATCAGGATGTGCGGTTGCGATACCAGCACGCGCGCGATTTGCAACCGCTGCCGTTCGCCGACTGAAAGGCCGACGCCGCGCTCGCCGACTTTGGTTTGCAAGCCGTCGGGCAGGCGTTCCAAGGTGCGCTCCAACCCGGCGGCCTGCGCTGCCGCTGCGACTTCTGCATCACTGGCCTCAGGTCGTTTGTAGCGGATGTTGTCGGCCAGCGTGCCGCGAAAGACCGCGCCATCCACCGCCACCACGCCCACGGCGCGCCGCACCGCAGCCGGATCGAGGCCGGCGAGCGGCTGGCCATCAATCAGAATGGCCCCGGCTTGCGGTTCATAAAGCTTGAGCAGCAAGTCCGTCACCGTCGTCTTGCCCGCGCCCGATGTCCCGACCAGCGCCGTCACCTGGCCCGGCTCCAGTGTGAAGCTCAACCCACGCAACACCTCGCGTTCCTTGTTGTAGCCGAAACACACGTCCCGAAATTCGACGCGGCCCGCGCTGACCTCAAGCTGCGCCGCGCCCGTTTCTTCATCGCCCGTCACCAGCAACCGCAAGGCGCGTCTGAGCGAGGCGATGCGCTGTTGTAACTGCACGCCCAACCCGGTGAGTGAATCAATCGGCGCATAGAGCATGTCCAGATAGGCGACGAACATCACCACATCGCCCGGCGTCAGTTCGTGTTGATACACCAGCCAGCCGCCATACAGGAACACGACCGTCTGGCTGAAATAACCGAGCACCGATTCGGCCAGGTGAAAGCGATTGGCCAGATATGAACGTTGCAGGTAATCGGCATTCGCCACACTGGCTTGGGCATGAAAGAGCGCCATCTCGCGCGGCTCCGCGCCCGACAGCTTGACCGTCTTGATGGCTGTGACGCCGTCCTGAATGCGGCCCGACAGGTCTTCCCACTTTTCGTAATAGCCTTCCAGCCCGGTGGCCAGCCGTTTGGCCGAATGCCGCGCGAGCCATAAATACGGCGGCAGCAACGCCAGCGCCAGCAAGGTCAAGCGCCAGCTTTGCGTCGCCATGATGACAAAGACGCCGAGCATGCGAATCACTTCCGGCGCGATCTCTTGCGCAAACGCGGAGATGACCGGCGCGACCTGATCGGATTGATCAATCTGTTTGGCGAGCGCCCCGCTGGCGCGTTGGCCAAAGAAACTCAGCGGCAGCCGCAACACGTGGCCGAAGGTGGACTGAATCAAATCCGCTTCGATGCGCACGCCCAGCCAGACCGTGCGATTGTCGGCCAGCACTGAAAAGATGCGGCCAAAGACGTTGATCGCCAACAACAGCAAGACTGACCACATCAGGGTGGAGAACGTTTGCGTCGGGGTGCGCGGCGCGACGTAATCGCGGCGGTGCGGTTCCGGCGCAGGCTCCGGTTGTCCAGCTTTGACCGGGGTTTCAGCGCGGCGGCGGCGGCGGTTGCCGCGTACCCCGCGCTTATTGCCACGCGGCGTAGCCGTGGGAGAAGGCCCAGCAACGGCGGCTGGTGTAGCGGTGGGGGACGGCGTGGCGCTGGGGCTAGTTGCGGGCGTCGGTGAAACCGGCGTGAGGGGCGGCAGCGTTTCGTCATCCGTAAGTTGCGTGTCGTCCGGACTTTCGCCGCTGGCTACAAACAGACCGGCGACGTCATTGATGGCGGTGCGGTAAATCAGCGGCGCCAGCAAATCGCTCCCGGTTGCCAACAGCGAGAATAAAACCACGACGAGGAACTTCCCCTGATAAAGCCGCGCCAACTGCCACAACGTCTGCCAGGGGCGCAGCTTTTCGGCCTCGTCAATGGCTGGCGAAACAGGTTCGGCAGTGTCTGTGTGCATAGCGTGTGAAGTTCGGTCAAAGTTCGGTCACAACTCGGTCACAACTCGGTCACAGCTCGGTTGAATCAGCGAGCGCGGCCCAGCGGCGGCGGCGTTCAGTTCCCGCCCCTCATCCGTGTGGGGCCGTTTGGCAGCGGCACAATCTGGCGCTCCCAACTTGCCACAACCAATTGAGCCGTGGGGTTGGCGAAATCAGATGTTACCGGCTTTTCCAGTTTGTTTCGCGCTGGCACGCAAATTACTAAGCAGTTTGGCGCGTAGTCAATAACACGCTTAACCACAGGGAGGAAAGAGGGCGAGAGAGGACGTCATTCTTTTATAAACTGATGTTACGCAGTAAGAAAGTTCGGCTCGGATTTGACAATTCTTTGCGCCGGAGGCGCGCGGGAGATTAGCCGGTGGTGGAGGCCTCGCCGCAACCACCGGAACCCGGCACGCCAGCCACGCACGCCCCGGATGGGGCGCACGCCCCGGATGGGGCGCAGGACTGAGCCTGCCCGCTACGCTATCGCAACTTCTGTGCGGACACGGGAGCAAGGTTAGACACCGTTGTGTGGCTGTTGATTGGGGAGGCTTGTCCCGCGCCCTTCCCGGGGCGCGGGACGTGTGCGCCTGCTTCCGGTGGTTGCGGCGAGGCCTCCACCACCGGCTAAAATCCGCTGTGCCTTCGGCACACAGAGGGTGTCAACCTTTCTTGCAATTCTTCGCCTGCGTAACATCATTTATAAATTTGGCCGGCGCAGTGGTGCCACGCCCACTGTCGTTGCGCGTTCTGGCGTGGTCGTATTGACGGGTGAGACGAAGCTGAAAGGCGACAGTTAGGAAAGGATGGAAGTGTGGTAATGCACTACGAAGAGCACAAGAAGTTTATGCAGTTGAGTGAAAACACGCGCTTCCTTTTGCTGACGCTGGGCGTGTTCTGTCTGACGCTGGGTGGGGCTGTCGCGCTGTTTGCGTTGCTGGAACGGCTCTTTTTTGAACTGCGTTTCGGCAAGCCCTTCATCATCGGTTGCGCGCTGGCCTTGCTGCTGGGCGGACTGTTGCTGCGCTTTGGGCGGCAAAGGCTAACCTGAAAAGCTTGTCGTTGATCCGCCCGTCCACAATGGCCAGGAACAAGCGTCAGTTGCAATTAGCTGTAGCGCCACTCGCGTGGTACAAGCTCTGGGCTTAGACCGCGCGCGGCGGATTGGGCGGCACGCCCGCAATCATATAGTTTTAAGAAAAAGAATTTCCGAAAAGTCCCAAAGGGACGACCAGCCAACAGCCCAGGGTGCAGCCCTGGGAATTCGTGCAAATGGTTCGGCAAGCCCTGAAAGGGCGGCAGCCAAGTTCGGCAAGCCCTGAAAGGGCGGCAGCCAAGTCTAGAGCTGCTGCCGCCCTTTCAGGGCTTCGCACAACGACTCAATGTGCGTCTGGGGCTGCACCCCAGGCTGTTGGCTAACGCTCCGTTGGAGCTGGCTACGGAAATTCTTTTTCTTGAAGTCTATAGCTTGACGCGCAATCCAGACGAAGTCTTTGTGCAGAGGACTGACCCGTCTCAGACAAAAGAGGCTGCCATGAAAGCGAATCACACCATCGAGCGAATCCGGCGTTTCAATGCGGGACGCGACCAACAACTGTTGAAACTGAAATACCAAGCCATGCGCGCGGATGTTTTCACCTTCTTTCGCGGCGCCTGCCATCTGTTTTACGAAGACTGGCCTCAGCAATCTTCGCTCAACGATGCGCCGCCCGTGTGGAGTTGCGGTGATCTGCATCTGGAAAATTTCGGCAGCTACAAGGGCGACAATCGGTTGATTTATTTCGACATCAACGATTTCGACGAAGCGGCCCTCGCGCCTTGCACCTGGGACGTGACGCGCATGCTGACCAGCGTGCTGCTGGCGGCGACCACGCTGAAGCTCAGTGCGCACGACGGCCTGGCGCTGTGCGCAAGCTACCTCGACGCTTACGCGCGCGCGTTGACCAAAGGACAAGCGCGCTGGGTGGAAAAGGAAACTGCCACGGGTTTGGTCAAACAATTACTGCTGGCGTTGGTCACCCGCCGCCGTCAGGATTTTCTGGCTGAACGCACGGAAATCAAGCAGCAACAACGCCGCTTCGTGATGGATGGCAAACGTGCGCTGCCAGTTTCCACGCCGGCACGGCAACGGATTAAAACGTTGTTGAAAGCGTGGGCCGCGACGCAGCCCGAACCGGGCTTTTTCAAACTGCTTGATGTGGCGCAACGCATCGCGGGAACGGGCAGCCTGGGCGTGGAACGTTACGTACTGCTGGTCGAAGGCAAAGGCTCGCCAGCCGGAAACTATCTGCTGGATTTCAAAGCAGAGCCGGGGTCTTGCCTCGCCCCGTTTCTGCCGCTGGCGCAACCCAAATGGCCAAACGAAGCCGCGCGCGTGGTCGCCGTGCAGGAACATTTTCAAGCTACGCCGCCCGCCCTGCTCAGCGCGTTGCGCTTTGAAGACAAGTCGTTCGTGCTGCGCGAACTGCAACCGCTACAGGATCGCGTGCGCCTCAATGCCCGCAACGCGCGCCTCAAGCCACTGACCGAACTACTGGCAACGATGGGCGCATTGACGGCCTGGGATCAATTGCGCGCCAGCGGCAGGCTGGGCGCGGCGCCAGCCGATGACCTGATGGCTTTTGCCAAACAGCGGCAGTGGCGCAACGCCGTGCTGAAACACGCGCGCGCTTACGCACGCCAAACAGCCGAAGATTACCGCTGCTTTGCGCAAGCTACGGATGACCAGCTTAGCCGGTAACGAAAAGACCCCGCTTTCAAGGCACAGTTTTCAAGGCACAGTTTTCAAGGCCCAGCTTTCAAGACACAGCCAAGCTGACACAACGCGCCAGGCTCAACCAAGCCGAAGTTGCGCGAGTTGTTGTTTGATCTCCGCCAACTCCGCGAGCAGTGCGGCGTGTTGGCGTTCAGCCAGCGGCGGCGTTTTGGCTTCGATAAAAAACGTGCCGCAGGGATCCAGCACGCAGCGTTCGATCTCGTTCAGATTTTTGAAGCCCTGACGATGCGCGACCGTCAGCAACTCAGACTCGGTCAAGAGTTCTTTCGCCAACACTCGCGGCTGGACGCAACCGTTTTCAACGAGCACGGCGGGGGAGCCTTCAACAATTTGGTCGAGGCGGCGGTGGCGAAAGAGAAAGCGCACCACCAGATAGTTCACCGCCAGCAGCGTGAACGCGCCAATCAGGCCGCCAGTCACGGAAGTGTCATCGCCGATAATCGCGTTCTGCACGGTGTTTGAGAGCGACAACAGCACGACCAGATCAAAGGGATTGAGTTGCGCGAGTTCGCGTTTGCCGAACACGCGCAACACCACCACCAGAAAGACGTAAACGATGATCGGGCGGAGCATTTTCTCCGCGATGGGCAGCGTGAGGTGGAACATGTCGGTGGCGGATCGTGCGAAGATCGTGAGTGGCATAGGTAACTTCTCCCGGATAGGCGAAATAAAATAGGACTTACGCAGGAATTTGCCACAGAGACACGGAGGAGAGCAGAGAATCTCGCCATGAGAGCCGAAAATCTCTGTGACTCCGTGCCTCTGTGGCCAGCTTGCGCGCGTTTTGCGTAAGCCCTATAAAAAAAGGCTATCGGTAGCTCTTGTCACCGACAGCCCCAACAACCCATAGAGGATAGAAGTCAGTCCGTTACTTCACTTGATCCTCCCAGGTGTCAGCCGAAGTGTCAGCTTCGTTGTGCACGTCGCCATCATTGTCACCAGGTTCCGGATCGTCAATGGCAGTGGCGCCTGCGGCAGGCACAGCGCCGTCGTCGGCAGTGGTTTCGCTGTTATCCGCGGCGTGCTGCGCCAGCCGGGCCAGTTCCTCCGGCGTCGCGTCGTGCGGGTCATCAGCGACGGCGGGATTGATGCCGAGTTGTTGCAACAGTGCCTGCGCCCCCGCACCGGAAACGCCGAGTCTGCCCAGCAGTCCCCCAACCAGTTCCCGTTTTTGTTCCGGCGCGAGAAAACTGGTCGCCTGATTGAGCCGTTCGGCCAGCGGCGCGCCGCCCAACGAGGTCACCGCCGCGCCCAGCACCGACCCAAGCAATCCGCTTTCAGTACCAGTTTCAGTACCAGCCGCCGCCTCGGTTGAAGTTGTTTCGGAGGCTTGCTGCTTGCTTGTGACCTGATTGACCAGGCCGCCCAGGGTATCTTGCCAACCCATGCGTTTCTCCTTCTGACGCGCTTGGCGTCTTTACACAGTTTATGGCGCGCGGCGGTGTTGACTCCTCACCACTGGAAAACGCCGCCACGCGCCCGTCCGTGCCGCTTGCATTGCAATGATCCTGCTCAACAAGCAACACAGTCCCTCCTTGCCTCCATTTTCGTTCCCGCCCCACCAACTGCTCGTGAACGCGCTCGACGCAGCCAAACCAAACCCGGCCCCCCTTCCCCCCAAGTTAAGTGACCGGACTGGCGCATGCGAGACGGGCACGTTCACGAACAGTAGCGCGCGTAAGTTATTGTTTCGCCGGAGCCGCCGCCTTGGCCGGTTTCAGCGGTTTTTCGATGGTGATGTTGTTGACGACGGATTTCGCGCCAGCGGCTCTGGCGAGGCTGCTGACACCGCCCTTACTGCCTGAGTTCTTGACCGTACCGGTGAAGGTGGCAACGCCGCCCGCCACCGTGGCGCTGATGTTTTCCGCTTTCAACTTCGGCGCAGCCGCCAGCCGCTTTTGAATGTCAGCCTGAATTTCGGCGTCGCTTTTGACCACGGTGGCTTTTGCCTTTTTTTCTGTTTTAACAGGTGCAACCGTTTTCGTCGGTGGCATGGGCGTTTGGGCGGCGGCGGCGACCGCCAACAACCCCGCCAAAGTCGCGCTCCCGATCATTGCTTTCATCTTCGTCATAGGTTTTCCTCCATGCCTCGCTTAAATACCGATCAGACAATTCAGCAACGACGCGCCCATTCCACCACCCTCGCGCGCGTCGGCGCCTTTGCTACAAACTTGCGCCGGTACTGCTTGGGACTACCTACGCCGGGAACCGTATGCGGGCAGCCTCGTTGCTGGAAAGCTGGTTGTTGTCGTTGTGCTGGATCAATCAACCGGAACACGCAGCCATGATCCGGTTGCTGCGGCGGCCTCGAACGTTTGCTCGCGGCAGTCGTGCGGTGTGCAATGGATGTGCCAGTCACGCAATCTGCGTTTCTCTTCCATTTACTAGGCGATTCACCTTTGACGGAAGCAGCGGGTTGTGTCGTTTGTGTAACGGGTCTTAACCCGCTGACCAAAGCGCCACGCATCAAACACAACAAACGCGCAACAAACGCGCAACAAACGATGCTGACGGCGGCGCTGTTTGCCTGCAAATACCGCCCGCAACGCGGTGGGGGAGCCGGTGACAGGCTTTGGCATATCGGTTGCCAAACGGTCAGGCAACTGCCCAAACCGGGCACATTCGTTGAGGAGGATGTCCATGGCGCCAAAAGCAAAACTGATCAAACGCCCCGAACAGCACACGGAAGGCGCTTCCACGTCGCCGGCCAGCCATCCGCATTCCACCAACGTAACGAGTACGCCCCTGGCCGTTACGCGGGGCTGGGTACAACAGCGACAAGCCGTTCAACCGCCAAATCCGCGCGTCGCCTTTGCCGCGCTCTTCACCCCGTCCATCACGACGAACTAAGCACGGTGCGCCCGCAAGCCTGCGGGGCTTACCGAGGTTTCGCTTTGAACCTACAAGCGGCTACCAGCCACCCGCCGCCGCAGGTCAGTCGCCCCCCTAATCGGTGAACCAGTGATCATCAACGATCACAACGCCCGCGACGCGCGTGCCACCTCTCCCCTGCGGCCTGTGGGCGTAATGACGAACAGCTCTGCCGCGGCACGAGTTCCGTGTCCAGTCCTTTGCGCGCGGCTGGCACGGCAGCCAGGAGCAAACGCGCCCAGCGCGGGCGACGAACAAAATCGAGATTCAGATAACAACCTGCGGTCGGACTGGCGGGCGGACTGGCGGGCGGACGCATAGTGAAGTACATTTCAACCGCATCCGGTGAGGATTGGCGGCGCTGTCGGCAAGCCTCAAACTTTCGCACTCACAAGGTCAATCAAGGAAATCGCCCACTTCGACGCGCTTTCGGATGAGTCTGTCGCAGGTCTTTCGGCAACCCAGATAAAACTATGACACGCTTGAAACTCTGTCTGAGCTTGGCGCTCCTGGCTTTTTCGGTTTCGCTGGCCTGGCATAAGCCAGTGCCGGTGTTTGCCGCACAGGATGTGCAGTTCAACCGCGACATCCGCCCGTTGCTGTCCGACCGTTGTTTCTTTTGTCACGGGCCGGACGAAAAAAACCGCAAGGCGGGCTTGCGCCTCGACACCTTTGAAGGCGCAACCAAAGATCGCGGCGGTTATCGCGCGATTGCGCCGGGCAAGCCGGACGAAAGCGAATTGCTGCGGCGCGTCACCTCACACACACCGGGCGAAATGATGCCGCCCGCCGCCGCCAACAAAGCGGCCATCACGCCCGCCGAGGCCGCCTTGTTGCGACGCTGGATCGAACAGGGCGCCAAGTATCAAGGCCATTGGGCCTTTCAACCGCTCGCGACAACGGAACCGCCCGCCGTCAAAAATACCAACTGGGCGCGCAACGGAATTGACCGCTTCATTCTGGCGCGGCTTGAACGCGAAGGTATTCAGCCTTCGCCGCAAGCCGACGCGCGCACCTTGATACGCCGCGTCTCGCTTGATTTGACGGGCCTGCTGCCAACGCCAACTGAAGTCGCAGCGTTCGTCAAAGCATTTGAGAAAGCGACGCCGCGTCAGCAAGACACGGTGTATGCCGCGCTCGTCGAACGGCTGCTCGCTTCGCCGCATTATGGCGAACGCTGGGGGCGGCATTGGCTCGATCAGGCGCGCTATGCCGATTCCAACGGCTACACGATTGATGGCGAACGCGCCATGTGGCCGTACCGCGACTGGGTGATTCAGGCGCTCAACGCAGACAAGCCGTTCAACCAATTTACCATCGAACAACTCGCGGGCGACCTCTTGCCCAATCCGACAAAAGCGCAACTCGTCGCCACCGGCTTTCACCGCAACACCGTCATCAACGAAGAAGGCGGCGTAGACCCCGAACAGGCGCGCGTCGAACAGGTGCTGGATCGCGCCAACACGACGGGCGCGGTCTGGCTCGGCCTCACTGTAGGCTGCGCGCAATGCCACACACACAAATTCGATCCCATCCCGCACAAAGAGTATTACCAGCTTGTCGCCTTCTTTAACTCGACGATGGATTACAACAACCAAGGCCCGGTGGTGCCTGTCCAACGCGGCGAACTGTTTGGCAAACCTGAAGCAGATGCCGAACCAACCGATACGCCGCTGGCCCAGCGCGGGCCACGTGCGATGTCGCGCGGCGAATTGCAGCAGGATGAATGGGAACGCACAGAGATCGCCCGGCTCGAACGCAATCCGGCGGTGACGGCACCGAACAAAGTCGTTGAGTGGCTGCCGTTCGAGGTTGTCAAACTCGACACCGAAGCCCACGGCCAGTTGCAACGTTTGGCAGACGGCTCGTTTTTGACGACCTCGAACGCCTCGCAAAATGACGCCTATCGCATCCTGGTCAGGATTCGTTCCCCGCGCGTCGCCGCCGTGCGCTTGAGCGTCTTGCCGCATGCAGCCTTGCCGCAAAATGGCCCCGGCTTGGGCGCGGATGGTTCATTCGCCTTGAGCGAGTTTTATATCGAATCGGAAGGCGGCAGCCATCGTTTCAGCGAGGCCTTTGCCGATGATGAGCAAAGCGCCGCTCCGGCCCGCGCGGCAACCGACGGTGATCGGCGTACAGGTTGGTCAATCAAGGCGGACACCAAACCGCACGCAGCCACCTTTGTGTTTGGACAGAACAAAGCGTTCGCCAGCCGCCAGTTGCTCTTCATCTTACGGCACGACGCCAGCGAAGGGCGCGGCCTCGGTCATTTCAAAATCGAAATCGCGACCGAAACGCCGCACGATGCCCGTGGCGCGTCATTGCTGGCAGCGCTCAAAACCGCCACGAAGGCGCGCACGCCCGAACAACAAGCCCAAATCAACGCCGCCTTTGCCTCGGCGCGCGCGGTCAGAGAAAAGCAGGCGGGCAATGCCGTCCTGGCGATGGTCATGCACGACACCAACGTGCCGCGCGAATCGTACATTTTGACGCGCGGCGATTTCACGCGCCCCGACAAAGCCGCGGGCGTATTGCAACCCAACGTCCTCAGCGCCATCGCGCCCGCGTTGCCCGAAACCGCCAAAACACGCACGCGCCTCGATCTCGCCAAGTGGCTGGTTGATGCGGCCAACCCGCTCACGCCGCGCGTCACCATGAATCGCGTCTGGCTGCATTATTTCGGGCGCGGCATCGTCGAGACCGAAGAGGATTTCGGAACGCAAGGCTCACTGCCCACGCATCCCGAATTGCTTGACTGGTTGTCGGGCGAATTCATCCGCCAAGGCTGGAGCCTAAAAGCCATGCACCGCCTCATCGTCAACAGCGCCACCTATCGGCAAGCCTCCGACGCACGCAAAGACCTGAGCGAAGCTGACCCGCGCAATCTGTTGCTGGCCCGGCAGGAACGCTTCCGTGTCGAAGCCGAAATCGTGCGCGATGCCGCCCTGAGCGCCAGCGGCCTGCTCAACCCACGCATCGGCGGCCCCAGTGTGCGTCCACCGCAACCCGACGGCGTCTACGCCTTCACGCAAAACAAAAAGAACTGGGTGGCGGCCACAGGAGCCGAACGCTTTCGCCGCGCGCTCTATACCCAGTTTTATCGTAGCGCGCCATACCCGCTGTTCACGACGTTCGACTCGCCCGATTTCCAGACCGTCTGCACGCGGCGGCAACGTTCCAATACGCCGTTGCAATCCTTGACGCTGGCGAACGACCCGGCCTTCCTCGAAATCGCGCAAGGTCTGGCCGCACGGCTTGTGCGCGATGTGCCGGGCGAATTCACCGCGACGCTGGATGCGCGCTTGCGGCACGCATTCGCGTTGTGTTTTAGCCGCCCGCCAAGCGCCACGGAACTCGCCGCCTTGCGTAGTTACGTCGAGCGGCAAGCGCAAGGCTTCACCAGCCAACCCGCAACGGCCGCGGCGCTGGTGGGCAAAGAGTTGACGAAAGCCGGCTTGACCGAAGCGCAAGCTGCGGCGCTGACGGCGGCGGCGCGGGTGTTGTTCAATACGGACAACTTCATCACGCGGGAGTAAGAGGGTGCAGGACGATAAACCAGTTGAGCAATTAATTTGTGGAGGCCAAATGACAAAGATTAAGAAAAGCGTGCCAACGGTAGCTGATAGGAATCGGCAAGTAGTGACAGAAATCAATAACACCCAAGCGATTACAGCCCCACGAGCGACAGGAATCAAGATTCCCCAAGTGATTACAGCCCCACAATGGTATAACCGCACGGATGGAATTTTTGGTAATTTACCTATTCATTACATTGCTTCAGTCATATATGCCAGCATCGCTCTCGCCCCAGCGGCTTTATACCTCTTATTTGGGAGCGAGCTTGGAACCGGTCTAAAAAACCTCTGGTGGGCAAAACTATTGGGGCTAATCTGGGCACTGATTGTATCAGTGGCACTTCCCACATGGTCTTGGCTTGAAGCGCGTGCTTTTGAACGTTGGTTGATAGACAAGGAGTTTGACTTAGACACCTGCAAAATAGAACGCGACTATTTTAAGTTGATGAACGACTCAGCTAAGAACTTCTGGGCTGGTGTGCTTGCGATTTATACACTTGCAGGAATTTGGGGGTTGGTATTGAAATAACAAGCGGCATCTACATGGAGCTTTAGACCTCATCTGTCGGCAGTTTCTTAGTGTGATCGGAATCAGCATGGGTAGTAATAAGATTGTATTTCCAGATGCTATCGCTGGGCTGCTGGCAGGAGACTTTTCGCGCCTTGCCCCGTTGTTTGCGGACGACAAGCCTGAAGCTGGACAGCGTTGTGCCATCATCGTTTGGGTTGAACAAGGGTTGTTTGCAAATGAACCGAAAGCGTTGGCGGAAGCCTTGTCCTGTGCCTGCTTCCTCGGTTGCACCACCGTTGCCGAAACTCTGATTCAGCACGGCGTAAACGCCGAGGCAGGCAACGGGACGGGGCTGAATGCCTTGCATTGGGCGGCCAATCGCGGGCAGTTGGAGGTCGTTCGCTTGTTGCTGCAACACCAGACGCCGCTGGAAACGCGCAGCATGTATGGCGGGACGGCGCTGGGAACGGCTGTCTGGGCAGCCATTCACGAACCGCGCGGCGACCAGTTGCCAATTATTGAGGCATTGCTCGATGCTGGAGCGCGTGTGGATGAAGCAGAATATCCGACGGGCAATGAACAAATTGATGAATTGCTCCGGCGACACGGCGCAGTTGCTTAAATAAACACGCAAAAGCGCAATGATGCCGAGGTTTTCACCGCGTTAGCGGTGGCTGAATTTAGCCGTGGGTTTTCAACCCACGGAAAGCTGGAAAGGAAATCCCCGTGTCGCGTCAGCGACACCTGAATTGAATCTTTCGCTGATATTCAAACGTCGCTGACGCGACGTGGTTGGCTTGCTGATCGTTTCCGTGGGTTGAAAACCCACGGCTAAATTCAAACCGTCGCTACGCGACGAAGAAAAGAGAATCGGCGGCGAATATTGGCGCTGCCCGCAATCAAAGGAGCAAAGTTCAATGTTGAAATGGTTCGATGTGCTTCGATTGGCAAGAGAGGGAAACCTGGAACCCGAACGCAAAGTGTTCAAACCCGATGAAGAATGGCGGGCGCAATTGACGCCGGAGCAATACTTCGTGACGCGCCAGCACGGCACCGAACGGGCCTTCAGTTCGGAAATGTGCAGCCTATTCGAGCCGGGGTTATACGGCTGTGTTTGCTGCGACACGCTGCTGTTCGATGCCAGCGAAAAGTTTGAAAGCGGGACGGGTTGGCCTTCGTTTACGCAACCGATCAAAGACAATGCGATTGCCTATCACGCCGACCAGTCTTACGGGATGGTCAGGGTCGAAACGGTCTGCAACACCTGCGACGCACACTTGGGGCACGTGTTTCCCGACGGGCCTGCGCCCAGCGGATTGCGCTATTGCATGAATGCTGTCTCACTGAAAAAGATCAAAGGAGACGGCATGATGAGTAAGAGGTGCGGCGGTAAACTCCAGTTGCGAAAGTAGCTGGAGTAGATAGGTCAGAGGTTGAATCATCTCGTTGTGGCGATTGACCACGTAAAGGAGACTAATCGAACCTGCTGACCGAA
>JACPYM010000081.1 GCA_016196035.1 Acidobacteriota bacterium
AACGAAGCGCCGATGATCTGGTTCGTCGTCGCGTCCATATCGGCATCGGGCAAGACCAGCATGAAGTTTTTCGCGCCGCCCGCCGCCTGCACGCGTTTGCCGTGTGCGGTGCCGGTTTCATAAATATATTTCGCCACCGCCGTCGAACCGACAAAGCTGATCGCCGCGACATCGGGATGTTTGAGCAGCGCATCCACCGTCTCACTGCCGCCATTCACGACGTTGAACACGCCCTTGGGCAAACCCGCCTCGGTCAGCAATTCCGCCAGCCGCAACGGCGTCAACGGCACCTTCGGCGAAGGCTTCAGGATGAACGTATTCCCGCAGGCGATGGCAATCGGGAACATCCACAACGGCACCATCGCCGGGAAATTGAACGGCGTAATGCCTACGCACACGCCAACGGGATGGCGTTCAACGCGCCCATCAATCCCGCGCGCCACGTTATCCAGCGCCTGCCCCATCAAGATCGAAGGTGCCCCGCAGGCCAACTCCACCATCTCGATGCCGCGCCGGATGTCGCCCTTCGCCTCGTCGTGCGTCTTGCCGTGTTCGCGCGTCACCAGCCGCGCCAATTCATCGAAATGCTCTTCCAGCAAACTGACAAAGCGGAACATCACGCGCGCGCGCTCGACCGCTGGCGTATCGGCCCACGCCGGAAACGCCGCCTTGGCCGCCTGCACGGCGTCGTCCACGGCCTGCGCGTCGTCGGGCACGTGCGCAATCACTTCGCCGCGCGAAGGGTTGTAGACAGGCGTGAATTGCGCTGTCGCAGTGGCAGCCAGTGCGCCGCCGATGTAGTTCTGACAAATGGTGCTCATCGTTACTCCTCGTTCTCTTTGTCGCGCTCATTGGCAGGCGGCAACCGCAGCCCGGCCTTGAGCAACTTGTTTTCGATGCGTAGTTGAAATTTCTCGCGCTGATCGGCTTCGTGTTGTTTGGCGTAGTGCAATTCATCGCGCAACCGCTGCACTTCAAAGGCTAACCGTTCAATGGTGTTTTCGTTGCGCCGTAGTTGCTCACCCATTGTCCGGGTCAATTCCCGGACTTCACCTTGCAATTCTTTGACCGTATGCTGTGTGCGTTGCTGCGCTTCGGTCAGGGTGAAAATTTGCCGGATATACTCAAAAACTGAGTTCGACATAAGGACGCTCCTTCAGCCGCGCCAAAAGCTCGCGGGTTTCGGCCTGCATGGCTTCCGTCTCCGCCTGGTCACGGGCGATCTGCTCGTTGGCCTTACGGATGGCAACCAGCATACGCTCCATCTCCGCATCCATCGCTACAGCTTCTTCCAGCGTAAATCCAAGTTCGGAACTTTCGTTCATCTGTATACCTCCTAGCGTCGCAGATCATACTGCCACGCTAGGCTTGTTGAGAAACTCTTCCAATAAATTCCCTGTCGCCTGCATGCGAAACGCCGCCGTCGGACGCACCTCATCAATCGGATAAGTTTGACAACTTGCCCTGCCGATTTAATCGAGCGAAACCCAACGCTCTTCCTTCGCACTCTTCAAAATCGCCTCGCCGAGCAGCAATTCATAATGCCCATCAGCAAAGGTCGGAAAGACCGACGGAGCCTGCAAATCGCCGCCTCGCAGCACGCGATAAAATTCGCTGTAAAGCTGTTTGAACGTGTCGGGGAACCCTTCGTTGTGGCCGCCCGGATAGCTGGCGAATTGGCGCGCTGCGGGCACGAGCAGCGAGGGGTCTTTCAGCAACAATTCATTCGCGCGCTCACGATGCCCGATCCACAATTCGTTCGGGCGCTCGCTGTCCCAGGCCAACGAAGACTTGGCGCAATCCATCTCGTAAAACAAACGATTCTTGCGGCCCGCGCTGACTTGCGAGACGGTCAACACGCCGCGCGCGCCGTTGGCAAAGCGCAACATCACCGTCGCGTAATCTTCGGTGTTGATCGGCTGTTCGATGTAGTCATCCGGTGTCAGCAGCTTGCCGCCGAAGGTCTCCAGCGCCTGCTTGGGTTTCTTGCGCGTTTTGAGGAAGGTCGCAAAGTCGGCGCACACCGCCGTAATTTTCTGCCCCGTGATGAACGTCATCAGGTCGAGCCAGTGCGAACCGATGTCGCCCACTGCGCGCATATCGCCGCCCAAGCCCGGCTCCAAACGCCAGTTCCAATCGGTGTCATACAACAGCCAGTCTTGCAGGTAAGAACCTTGCACGATGTAAACATCGCCAAGCTGCCCACTTTGCACGACCGCGCGCGCCTGCTGCGCCAACGGATAAAAGCGCAGATTGAAATTCACCGCCGCCAGCAGATTGTTCTCTTTCGCCAGCGCCACCAGTTCGCCGGATTCTTTCGTATTCAGCGCCAACGGCTTTTCGCATATAACGTGCTTGCCCGCGCTCAACACGGCTTTGGCGTGCGGATAATGTAGATGATTCGGCGAAGTGATATGCACGACGTCAATCGCCGGATCGGCCAGCATCTCTTCCAACGCGCCGTATGCTTTGCCAATGTGCAATGCCGCAGCGCGTTCTTCGGCGCGCTCCATCGGCACATCTACCAGCGCGACGACTTCCATACCGAGACGCCGCAGCGCCTCAACGTGAACGGGACCAATAAAACCGGTGCCCACTATCCCAACACTGATTTTTTTCATCTTTATTCCTTTCGTCATTGGACTGTCGTCAGCTTTTGTGAGCAGCAACGAAAGCCAATGCTTTGAGCCTTCGTGAGTAAAACGAAACAAACTTCGACGCCTTGCGGGGCAATTCATCAAAGCGGATCAGAGCCAAATTGTGATTGCTGATGAGTGGAAAAGAATACTGCAAATCTGCGGTGCTGCCACGCCTAGCGCAACTGCGACAAAAAATCTTGTAGCAAGTTGCTCGCGACTTGCGCGCGATACCCCGCCGTCGAACGAATGTCGTCAATCGGTTTCAACTCAGTAACCAGCGCCGCGCAGGCATCCTCGATTGCCGCCGCATCTAAAGCCCGCCCGCGCAAGGCCGCCTCCGTTTGCGCCGCACGCACTGGCACCGGTGCGACGCTGCCATACGCCAGCCGGATGTCTTTGAGGGTGTCCGCATCCAGCAAGGCCATTCCGGCAAAGCAGACTTTCGAGATCGCCTGCGCCTTGCGCGTGCCGACTTTGCGCGAATGTTGCCGCCAACCCGCTGTCGCGCGCGGCAAGCGAATCGCGCGGATCAACTCATCCGGGCGCAGCACCGTCGTTTTGTAGCCGGTGTGAAAGTCCCGATACGCCACCCAACGCGCGCCTTGCGTGGAAACCAATTCCAGATCAGCTTCATACACCAGCAACGCGGGCAGCGAATCGGCGGCGGGCGAGGCGTTGGCGATGTTGCCGCCCAGCGTCCCGCGATTCTGAATCGCAATGCTGCCGGTCAGGCTGGCGGCTTCGCCCAGCAGCGGGAATTCGGCTTGCAGTACGGCCTGCGTTTGCACTTGCGTATAGGTCGTCAACGCGCCCAGCGTGATGTATTCATCAGTCACGTTGATGCCGCGCAATTCGGGCAAGTGCCACAGGCTGATGAAACGTTGGTGCGCCAGCTTGCCCGCTTCGAGCAAGACCATCAAGTCGGTGCCGCCGGCGAAGGGCTGCCAGACGGTGGGTGCTTCAGCCAATAAAGACAGGGCTTCGGCCAGCGTGGCCGGGGCTTTCAATTCATAATCGGGAAGATATGCACGCATAACACGATGTACAGCGGACTGACAGTCCGCTGATGGCACTCAATTCAAACCCAAACCGGAATGCTGACAGTCTCGGCCAATGTCTGCGGCGTCAAGACTGCCAGCGGACTGACAGTCCGCTGTACGGCTTTGCTGACACGCCCGCACCACCGACTCAAAAATCTTCATATACCCCGTACACCGGCACAGATTCCCCGCCAGCCCATTGCGCATCTCATCCAGCGTCGGTTGCGGATGTTCCGCCAGCAACGCGACCGCCGCCAGCACCATCCCTGGCGTGCAGATGCCGCATTGCGCGCCGCCGCATTCAATAAAAGCCTGCTGGACGGCGTGCAACTGTTCGCCGTCAGCGACACCTTCAATCGTCGTGATGTTCGCATGCGCCACTTGCGCGACGGGCACCAGACAACTGTTGACCAACGCGCCATCGAGCAAGACCGAGCACGCGCCGCATTCGCCTTCGCCGCAACCTTCTTTGGTGCCGGTCAGGCGCAATTCTGCGCGCAATACGTCGAGCAGCCGCGCCATTGGATAAACCCGCGCGGAATGCGCCGCGCCATTGACCGTAAAATTGATGGTGATTTTTTCGGCGGGCATGGCGCTTAAGTCAGAGTAGCGGGATCAATGCCAAGCTCGCGCAACTTGGCGGCAAGGCGTTCGTTTTCCTGTATGACCTGCGCCGCGCGTTCGTGTTCGCGTTCGGCGAATGCGGCAGCCTGGCGCGCTTGCGCTTCGGCCTGGCGCGCGCGGGCCTCCTGTTCGACGGGCGAGAGGAATTTTCGCCCGTCAGGGCGGTACAAACTCAAGGCTCCATCGGCTTCGAGTTTGAGCGTGACGCCCAGCAAGCGGCTGCGCCACGCGCCGACAAAGGCGAGCGGTTTCAATGCGCCGCCTTCGCACAACCAGATGCGCAGCTTGCCCGTGTCGGGATCGTATTCGTAATACTCCTCGACACCGTATTGCTGGTAAAACTCGCGCTTCTCTTCCATTTTCAGCCACGAATTGCTGGGCGAGATGATCTCGAAGACGACTTGCGGCGCAATGCCGTCTTCTTCCCATTGGCGGTAAGAAAGACGATGTCCTTTGGGGCGGCCAAAAACCACCATCGTGTCGGGCGCATACACGATGTCGGTGCGCCCCTGTACCGGATACCAAAACAAATCGGCGGCGACGAAGACCTTCGGGTCAGCAGCAAACAGCGCATCCAATTCGCCCTGAATGGTCACGATGTATTGATATTGTTTTGTATTTTCGGCCATCGGCTCTCCATCGGTGTCGGGATAGACGATGGCGCCTTCGTTGACGGTCAGCGTAATGAGTTTGGCGGGTTGAGCCATCGGTAATTACTCCTTGTGAAAGCTAAGCGGTGACGCGGCGATCATAACATTTCTTCAACGCGGCAACAGCGGCAGCAGCATTTCCGGCAACAACGGAATGCGTGTGCAACTAACGCCCGTCGCGTCTTCAATCGCATTCAGGACCGCCGGCGCGGGGCCATCCATCGGCAATTCGCCGATGCCTTTCGCGCCTGCCGGGCCGTAGGCGTATGGCCGCTCTTCAAAATACACGCGAATCGGCGGCAGATCAGCCGACGTGGGCATGATGTAATTCGTCATCTGATTATTGACCATCCGGCCTTCGCGCCAGACGACATTTTCATAGAGCGCGTAACCGATGGCCTGCGCCACGCCGCCTTCGATCTGCCCGGCGGCCAGCACGGGGTGAATGACTTTGCCGACTTCCTGAAGCGCGACGAAATCGTCAACGCGCGCTTCATACGTCACCAGATCAACGGTGACTTCGGCAACGTAAACAGCCCAGGCATAAGTGCCATAGGCGTCGCCCTGATATTTCTCGTCGTCCCACACCACGCCCGGCGGCGGGTCGTAGCGGCTAAACGTTTTCAGCGCGCCGTAACCTTCGATGTAGGCGCGACAGGCGGCGGCGAATTCAGCGGACGTATACGCCTCATCCAACAAACCGCTGTTGCGCAGCGTTTGTTTCAAACCGAGCGCGGCGGATTCGACCAATTTGCCGACGACCATCGTCGTGCGCGAAGCGACGGTCGGGCCGCTGTTGGGCACGTTCGCCGTGTCGGGTTGCGCGAGTTCGATCAGCGCGTAATCAATGCCCAACGTATCGGCGACGATTTGCGAGAAGACCGTGTTCGTGCCTTGCCCAATCTCAGTGCTCGCGGCCAGCACGCGCACGTGGCCGTCGGCCGTGGCTTCTACGCCGACGACCGACGAGAGATAGACCTCGCCCGAACCGGTGAAGCCCGCGCCGTGCATAAACGTGGCAAAGCCGATGCCTTTCTTTTCGGTTTTGTTGGCGGCGTTGTGCGCGGCAAAGCGCTCGCGTTTGGCGTGGTATTCGCTCAGTTCGAGCGCGCGGCTGAGCAAGCCATCCAAATCAATCTTTTCGCGGATGACTTGTCCGGTCGCGGTCGTCTCGCCTTGCTGCAAAAAGTTGAGGCGGCGGAATTCTGCGGGCGTCAGGCCCACGGCGCGCGCGACTTTGTCCATCTGGCGTTCGAGCGCAAAGATGCTCTGCGGCGCGCCAAAACCGCGAAAGGCCCCGTGCGGCGGATGATTCGTCGCCACGGCGCGCGCGTGGATGCGCACGTTCGGACAATGGTAAGGCCCGGCGGCGTGAATCGTCCCGCGCGACAACACGACGGAAGACAGCGTGGCATACGCGCCGCCATCAATCACGAAATCAATTTCCAGGGCCAGCAGCTTGCCGTCTTTCGTCACCGCCGTGCGCTGGCGCGTGCGTGACGGATGCCGCTTGGTCGTCGCAGCCATGTCTTCGGCGCGATCATAAACGAGCTTGACTGGCTTGCCCGACTTCCACGCCAACAACGCCGCGTGCCCGGCGATCAACGAGGGGTATTCTTCCTTGCCGCCGAAGCCGCCGCCGGTGACGGTCTGAATCACGCGAATCTTTTCGGGCGGCAGATTGCTGAACAGCTTGAGCATCGCCTTGTGGACGTAATACGGGCATTGCATCGAACCCCAGACCGTCACGCCTTCTTGCGCATTCGCCACGGCGATCATCCCGTTGGTTTCAATGTAAAGCTGTTCCTGCGCGCCGGTCTCGTATGCGCCCTCGACGATCAGATCGGCCTGCGCCCACGCGGCGTCCACGTCGCCCTTGTCCATCAAATAGCTTTTCAGGACATTGTCCGTGCCCCAGATGATTTCGGTTTGGTTGAGCGAATCTTCAATGGTGAAGATGGCGGGCAGCGGCTCGATGTCGAAGGTCACCGCGCGACGGGCTTCTTCCAGCAAATACTTGTCGGGATGCGCGAGCAGCAAGATCGGCTCTTCGGGATGATTGATTTGCTCGGCGGCGAGGTAAGGCTGATCGTCCAAAATCAATGCAACAACATTGGTGCCGGGAATGTCCGCCGCAGTGACGATGGTGAATTCAGTCCACGGGATGTGCTTGGCAAAATTGATCTGGTGAATACGCCCGCGCGCCACGGGCGAGCGCACGGTCGCGCCGTAGAGCATGCCGGGCAATTGAATATCGTCAACGTATTGCGCGCGGCCCGTGACTTTGTCGTGGCCCTCTTTGCGTTGGACAGGTTGACCGATGATTGGTGTTTGCATACGGGTTAAGATGTGCGCTTCCCAAAGTTCGCATAGCCTGCATTCAACATCGTTTCCAACTGGTTGAGCTTCACGCCATTTTCAGCTTGCAACCGATCAATTTCCGCATGCACTTTTTCGCTGTGTGCGTTTGATTCATCAAGCACTTGATTCAATTGATCGAGGACAACGCATAGCAGCGCAGCTTCCGCTTGCGTAATTTCCAATTTGATCGTCTCTTCCATACTGCTCGCCTTCGAATAAGCTTTAGCACACGGTGAAATCTTCGTTCATTCACACGCCGGGATCACGTCGCGGCCATACACGTCAACCGTCTGTTCTTCATCTCCGCACATCAGGTAGATATTGAATTGTGTCACGCCGGCGTCTTTCAATTCATTCAGCCGCCGCACTTGCTCCGCCACCGGCCCGACCAGGCAAAAACGATCCACGACTTCATCCGTCACGAACTCGGCATTGCTGCTGCCGACCTCGGCGTGATGCAGATAGTTGTAGCCCTGCCGGTCGCGGATGAAGCCCGTCAATTCAGGCGGCAACTCTTCGGGTTTGTATTTCGACACCAGATCAACGACGTGGTTCGACACCAGCGCCGGGAACCAGCGCACACGCTCGCGCGCCACAGCCAAATCATCCGACACCCACACCGGCGCCGCCGCCATCACTTTGATCTTTGAAAAATCACGGCCCGCTTCCTCAGCGCCCTCGCGCACGAACTGCAAACACCATTTGATCAGGTGCGGGTCGGCGAATTGCAGGATCACCCCGTCGCCAATCTTGCCCGCGCAACGCAACGCTTTTGGCCCGTAGCCCGCCACCCAAATCGGCGGCACGCCCGCATCGGCCCAAGCCATCTGAATCTCTTTCTCTTCGTAAACCAGCGCCTTGCCCGCACACAGATCGCGCACCGTTTGCACACACTCTTCCAGCACCGCCAGTGTCGTAGGCCGCTTGCCCATCACGCGCCGCGACGAATCGCCGCGCCCGATGCCGATGTCCATGCGTCCGCCCGAAATGCGATTCAACGTAGCGAACAAGCTCGCCGTCACTGTCCAATCACGCACCGCCGGATTGGTCACGCACGGACCGATGCGCATGCGTTCGGTGTTCGCCGCCATCAACGTCATCAGCGGAAACGGCTCCTGCCACAGCACGTGCGAATCGAACATCCAGCCGTAAGCAAAGCCCGCCGCTTCCGCTTGCCGCGACAAGCTGACGATGCGTGGCGGCGGCATATCGGGTTTGAAAGTAATCGCAAATTCCATCGTTGTTACCTCATTTGACTGTGTATTCACGCGCCCAGATCGAGCGCGTTTTGCCTGTCGGAGTGACCGGCGTGAGTGTAACACAACTGTCTTTTTGTACCCGCGCATCCGCAAGGACTAACGCCAAGCGCCACCGGCAGCGGTTTGCGTGGCGCTCCGCCAAATCTGGTTCAAAATCAATCCCGCTTCCCCTGTAAATTTGCCCACTCGCCCGATTGAATAAAGCTCGCCCAGTAGTACGGATGCTCGCGGTCTGGGCGCTTGAGCAGCCGCAGTTGCACTTCGCGCAAGGCGGCGCTGCGTCCCCCGCCTTTTTGCAGCGCCTGGTAATACTCGATCATCAGGTCGCGCGTGCCTTTATCCGAGACCGGCCACAAGCTCATCACCTGCGTCTCAGAGCCTGCCAGCACCAGCGCGCGCCGCAACCCATAAACGCCCTCGCCCGTTTTCACCTCGCCGACGCCGGTGTCGCAAGCCGACAGCACGACCAGCTTCGTTCCCCACAAATTCAGCCCGGCAGCCTCTTGCGCCGTTAAAATGCCGTCGTCGTCATCGTTGCCCTTGTGCAAGTTCGCCCCTGCCAACGCCAGCCCCGACCGCAGCAACGGATTTTCAATGCGCCCGGCCATTGGTTCCGCGCCGCCCAATTGCATCAACTTCAGCCCCCGTCCTTCATTGGCTGGTGGTGATTGATTTTCGAGAAAGAAGCCGTGCGTGGCGATGTGCAAAATGCGCGGGTGGTTCAGGCGTTTGAGCGCGGCTTCGGTCGCCTGCGCCTGCACCAGCACTGTCGCATCGCCCACGATAGCCTTGAGCGCCTGTGCTTCCTCCGCCGTGCCGGGCAGCGGCGGGAAGTAGTAACCCGCCAGCACCGCCCCTTCGCCCGTGGCGGCCTTCGTGCCGGGGCGATACGTCAATTTCAAGAGGCGTTCCTGCGCCTTGCCGTCTTTAGCCTCTTCGCCGAAGTCGGGGTTGGCGACGACCATTGCCGCTTGCCCGTTTTCCTGTTTGCTCTCCTGGTTGACCTGCAACCGCAGCAAGTCGCGCCCGCTGGTCAGGTAGCTGAACTCGTAGCTTTCCACCAGATAGCGATTCGCCTCATCCACCAGCGCGGCGAAGGGCACGAGGTTGAGCGCGCCATCGGGCGAGAGCAGCACGCGCCGCGTTTTGCCGAGCAGCGGACGCAGCGGCTGCATCACCAACCGGTCAACTTCGCGCGCCAACGGCTTCACGTCTTGACGAGTCTTATCACGCAAAGCCTGCCGCAGCTTTGCGACCGCTTCATCAATCACGCCCACTTCGCCCAAATCCACCCACGACGGCTCGCCCTGATTGCCGAGCGCGTAAGCCACATAGCGGCGTGCTCCGGCCTTGAGTGTTTTGGCATCAAGCGGAAGAAAGGAGGCAAATTCAATCAACATTGCACTCAGGGGAATGGCCTTCTGCACAGCCGCAAATGTGATGGGTTGAAGCTGTGTGCCAAACTCAGCGTTGCGGGCGCTGATCTCTATTTCGAGTTTTTCAACGCGTTCGCGGAGTTGACCAAGATCGGCTTTGTATTGCGCCACATCCTTATCGCCTAGCCCGCCGAGCGTAGTCTGCGAAAGTCGCGTGAGGGCTTCAGTATATTGATCGAGCAGCGCACGATCCTGCGGCGTGGCGCGGTTACGCAGTTGTGCGAGCGTGTCGCTCATCGCATCAAGTGCGCGCCCTTTGCGCGAGAAGAGCACAGCCATTGCCATCCGGCTTGCGGCTGCATCTTTTGGTGCGGATGCTGTGTGGAGCGACAGAGTGAAATCAAGCTCGTTTGCCGATTGATTGAGATAAAGCAGCTTTTGGCGTTCGGAGCCGGTGGTGAGATTGCGCGTCAGGTCGCGTTCTATTATTTCGTGAACGCGCATGATGTAGGAGACTGCTTTCGCGTAGATGCCTTTGCTTCTGTACAACACTGCTAGATCGCTCAACTCAGCAAGCGGGTCCCCATTAAGTTTCTCGCTGATCGCCAGCGCTCGCTGAAGCAATTGCTCGGCCTTCGCGTAGTCGCCTTTGCTTCGGTATAACTCTCCAAGATTGCCCAGTGTAGTGGTGACAGCAGGATGGTCAACGCCGAACGTTTTTTCATATATTGCCAGCGCACGCTGATAGAGCGACTCAACCTTCGTGTAGTCGTCTCTGCTGTCGTATAACGCTGCCAAATTGTTCAGCGACTCGGCGACAGCGGGATGCTCAACGCCAAGTGCCTCCTCCCTAATTACGAGTGCCTGCTGAAGCAGCGGCTCGGCCTTCGCGTAGTCCCCTTTGCTCCTATACAACCCCGCCAGATTGTTCAGCGACTCCGCGACGTAGGGATGTTTTGCGCCGAGCGCCTTTTTATAAATCGCCAGTGCCCGCTGATGGAGCGGCTCAGCCTTCGAGTAATCACCTTTTGTCTCGTACAACACCGCCAGATTGTTCAGAGCCTTGGCGACCTCGGGGTTCTCCGCACCAAACCATTTCTCAAATATCGGCAGCGCTCGTTGATAAAGTGGTTCGGCCTTCGTGTAGTCGCCTTTTCTATAGTACAACGTCGCCAAATTATTCAGCGGTGCAGCGACAGCGAGATTCATTGCGCCTAGCGCCTTCTCCGTAATAGCTAGTACCCGTTGATAGAACGGCTCGGCTTTCGCATAGTAACCGTTGCTCTCGTAAAACTCCGCCAAGTTGTTTAGTGAAGCAGCGACAGCGGGATGCTCTGGGCCGAGCGCCTTTTCGCGGATCGCCAGCGCGCGTTGGTAGCTCTGCTCAGCTTTAGTATTGTCGTGTGTGCTGGCGTAGAGCATGGCGAGGTTGTTAAGCGCGCTGGCGACGTAAGGATGCTCTGCACCGAACGCCTTCTCAAAAATCGCCAACGCACGTTTAGCCAGAGGAAGCGCTTGATCGTATTTGCCCGCCTGGTCCAATCTGTCAATCTCTTCCGTCAATCTAGTAGTTTCCTGCAAAGCGCGCTCCGCTTCCTTTTCCTTTGATTGCGCGAAGACGTTGCCGCCGGAGTGGATGAGCGCGAGCAGCAGCGTGGCGAAGACGCCGCAGCGCAGGGCGAGTTTCAGGCTGGCGCGGGACGGCAACCAGGGCGATAGGTTTGTCAAAGTCATCATTCCTCCTATTGGCAAACAGCAAGCTGTGATTGTTGAGACGGCGCAAAGGGTGACATCCCCAAGCTCTTACTGCGCACAGACTCCTTGCAGCCGAATTCCCACCGCCCAGCCGTTTACCTACGCTTCAGCGCCGCCTCACGTCGAAAGGGCTTCCGCTGCTCAAGCGACGGCGGCGGCAAGGGCTGCTCAACCGCCTGCTGATTTGAAGCAGATTTGACTGAGTGCCCCGACCGTCCTGCGCAATCCCTGCTTGGACAAAGTTGCCAGATACTGGGCCGGAGTCTTGGGCGGATTCTGCAACGCCTGTTGATGCGTCTCGACCGTTGCGCGAACGACCAGCGGGTTGAGGGCGATCAGGCGCAAGACAAACTCATCCGGGTGTTGCGCTTCAATTCCGCAAGGTTGCAGCACACGCGCCGGAAAGTCCCGCAGGTTGTAAGTGACGATCACCTGCGCCTGTGCCGCGAGGGCGGCGGCCAACACATGGCGATCATCCGGGTCAGGCAGCGTCAGGCGCTCAATCCGCTCTTCGTAACCAGTCACCAGACAATCGCGCACGGCGGCATTCATCAATTGCCGTGTCCGCTCCAATTGGGCGGCGGAAAGGTCGGGGCGATTTGCCAGCACGTTGCGGATCCATTCATCGTGAATGGCGTCCGTCCACCGCGCCCGAAACAAGCCCGTGCGCGCCGGGCGGACAAGCAGGTCACGCAAGGGCGGGGATAAAGCAGACAGGCATCATAAATGGCGCTCAGTTCGGGCACGACTACTCATACCCTATGTTCAACTCCTGCGCCTGCGCCGTCAGTTCATTCAGAATGGCGGCGGCTTCTTCATCGCTGCGTTTTTATAGGCGAGCAAGTCAGCGAGTTTGATAACCGGTTGGCCGATTACAACGGTGCCCGGCAACTCAGCGCCAGCGAGCAGGCTTTCGACAAAGCTGACCGAGACGTTTAGCACTTCCGCCGCTTGTGTCAGCGAGAGTTCCGGTTCAGCGGGAAACGCGCCAGGCGCGCTACGGTCATTGAGCAGTTGTTTCAGCAATTGCCGTTCGGAAAGGGGCAGTTGCGTAACTTGCTGCAAAATACTTTCGAGGGAAACTCCAATCATGGTTTTTGACCTCCCAAAGATTCTTCCTCAGTCAACGAATTCAAGGGGTCTTGCTTACCTCACCGGCGCGCCGCAGCCCCCAGCAACACCTGCCCAGGCCGCGCCTGCGGTCAGCTTGCCGTCATCCAGCACGACCAAGTCATTGCCGATTTCGCACAAAGCACTAACCGGTGTGTTTCGCTTTGCGTGCCTCAATCAATGCGCGCATTTTTGCAGCCGTCTCGACGCTAAGTTCCGGTTCAGGGGCGACGCGCTCGCGTTCGGCCAGCACGCGATCTATTTCATCATCGGAAGCGGTTCCCAGACGATCAAGCAAGGCGAGGAAATCGGCGCGTTGTTGCAAGCGTTCCGTGTCTGAAGTCGCGCGTACACGATAATTCGACATGGCATACGCAAACATGGCATTCAACAGGTACTGGCTCAGGGAAAGCCCTTCGGTTTGCGCCAGCCCTTGCAATTGCCGGTAAAGCGTATCAGGCAAGGTCAACGTCACGGTATTCATGGCAATTCTCTCCGCAGGTAAAAACGTTGCGATTAGTTCGGGTCGGTCAGCGCCATAACAAATTCCACGGGCGACATTACGCGCAAGCCCAGCGTCTTCTGCGCTTGCGCTAAATCTCGTATGTTTGCAGTCACAACAGTCGCGTCCGCGTTCATCGCGCAATCAATCAGATGATCGTCGCCCGGATCAGGCGAACTCGGACGCCACGAGAAATAGATTGTCACAAACTCGGCTTGTCCCAACAAGCTGCGCAAAACAGGTTGTATTTGTGTCCAGCGTCGGGCCGAAAGTTTACGCCCCAGCACGTCTTCGTATTCATAAGCGAGCGCATTGGTGACGCAGGCTTCGATCAGTCCCGCGCGCCAAGCGTCTACGATCAAGCCGCAAACGCTGCCCTGTTTCGTCAAGCCTTCAAAAATCACATTGGTGTCTATCACTGCCCGCATGGGTTTCCCAACAGAATGTTTTCAGTTTCACCGCCGCGCCGCCGCCCCCAACAACACCTGCCCGGGCCGCGCTTCCGTCATTTTACCGCCATCCAGCACAACCGCGCCGTTGACGATCACGTAGCTGAAGCCTTCGGCATACTGATGCGGCTCGGCAAAGGTCGCCTTGTCACGCACACGTTCCGCATCGAACACGACCACGTCCGCCTTCATACCAGGACGCAACAAGCCGCGATCAGTGAAGCCCATACGCCCGGCAGGCAGCGAACTCATTTTGCGCACGGCATCTTCCAGCGTCAGCACACGCTTTTCGCGCACATATACATTCAGCACGCGGGCGAAGGTGCCGTAGCTGCGCGGATGGGGCACGCCGCGTTTGGGAATCTCGACGCCGCCGTCCGAAGCGATCATTGTCAGCGGGTCTTTGAGGATGCGCACGAGGTCGTCTTCGTTGATGGCGTGAAAGATAGCCGACGCGCCGCCACGGGCGACAAGTTCGAGCGTCGTTTCCGCCGCGTCTTCAAACGACGTGGAACGCCCACGCGCTTTGGTGATCTCCGCCAGATTCTTGCCCTCTAAACTTTGATCCCAAGTGCAGCGCGCGATGTATACGTTTTTGGGATCGCCGCCGCCGCGATCAAACTTGATGTTCTCGATGATGGCGGCTTTGATCTTGGCGCGCGTGGCCGGGTCTTCCAGGCGTTTGACCAGTTCGCGCAGGCCGCCTTCCTGCGCCCATTGCGGCAGCAGCGCGACGAGGCCGGTGCTCGACGCGGTATATGGGTATTGGTCAATCGTTACGTCTACGCCACGCGCGCGGGCTTCGGCAACGAGGTGCAAGGTGTCAACGCTGCGGCCCCAGTTGTCTTTGCCAATGATCTTGTGATGCGTGACCTGCGTTGGCAGTCCGCCTTGTTCGCCAATGGCGATGGTCTCGGCAACGCTTTTGAGCACGCCCGCCGCTTCGTCGCGCATGTGCGAGGTGTGAATGCCGCCCATGCGGCCCGCGACTTTGGCGAGTTCGATGACCTCTTCGGTCGGCGTGTAATTGCCGGGCACGTAAAACAAGCCAGTGCTCAACCCCAGCGCGCCTTGTTCCATCGCCTCTTTGACCAGGGCTTTCATCTTTTCGATTTCGTCCGGCGTGGCGGGGCGATTGACCAGGCCGATGACCTTTTCACGGATGGAGCCTTGGCCGACCAGCGCGCCCATGTTGATCGCGATGCGCGCTTGCACAAGTTGGTCAAAGAAGGGTTTGAGCGGCAGCGGCGAACTGCCATCCGGCCCTTCAATCGCGGTGGTCACGCCCTGGCGGATGTAGTTTTCGGCCTTCGTCTCTTCAAAAATCTGCCGCCGCGCGTGCGAGTGCGTGTCAATGAAACCGGGCGCGATGATTTGGCCATTGGCTTCGATCACGCGGCGCGCGGTGGCACCCTCGAGCTTGCCGACGGCGGCGATGGTGTCGCCGCGCAAGGCTACGTCGCCGCGAAACCAACTGTTGCCCGCGCCGTCTACGATGCGTCCGTTGCGGATGAGCAGGTCGTAAGGCTGCGTTTGCGCCGTGTGCAAGGCGGGCGCGAGCAAGAAAAGAAAGCTCAGCAAGAGAGAAAGCGTTATTTTCATTGGTGTTCTCGGTCGGGAAAGGCACGCCTCTGGGAACGCAGACATCCCTGCCTGCTGTGAAAAAAGCGGCGCAGCCTTCCTTACTCCATCAGTCAAACCGCGAGAGACAAGGAAAGAGGAGCGCCTCGCGGCTTCTATTACAGCAGGCAAGGATGCCTGCGTTCCCAGGCTTTATCCCTGCACTAGCGTCCCATACGTATCAGGGCGCCGGTCGCGGAAGAACTGCCACGTATTGCGCACTTCGCGGATCATATCCAGATTCAAATCGGCCACGACTACGGCGTCTTCGTCACGCGGCCCTTGCGCAACGATTTGGCCGCGCGGATCGCAGAAATAACTCTGACCGTAAAACTCGCCGATGTTCCAGGGCGCTTCAACACCCACGCGATTGATCGCGCCGATAAAATAACCATTCGCTGCCGCGTGTGCAGGCTGTTCCAGCTTCCACAGATATTCGCTCAAGCCCGCGACTGTCGCCGACGGATTGAAGACGATTTCAGCGCCGTTCAAACCGAGAGAGCGCGCGCCTTCGGGAAAATGCCGGTCGTAGCAGATATACACACCGATACGCGCATACGCCGTGTCAAAGCACGGGTAGCCCAGATTGCCGGGCTTGAAATAGAACTTCTCCCAAAAGCCGGGCGCGACGTGCGGGATGTGGTTCTTGCGGTACTTGCCCAGGTATTTGCCGTCGGCGTCAATCACGGCGGCGGTGTTGTAATACACTCCCGCCTGCTCTTCTTCGTAAATCGGCACGACCAGCACAATGCCGTGGTCGCGCGCGACTTCCTGCATCAGCTTGACTGTGGGGCCGTCGGGAATTTTCTCGACCGCGTCGTACCAGCGCGTCTGCTGTTCGGCGCAAAAGTACGGCGTAGTGAAAACTTCCTGCATGCAGACGATCTTGGCGCCCGCGCGGGCGGCGGCTTCGATCAGGTTCAGGTGGCGCTCGATGTTGATCTTTTTGATCTCGTCAATCGGCAGATCGGTCGGCGCGGCGTTCTTTGCTTGTATCAAACCACATTTCACAATGCGTGCCATAATTGCTCCTCATCGGTACCGCGCGCGTCAGCAAGCGGCACCTTCAAATTTGCTCAATTGGTTGAAGTTGACGACGCACCGCTTGCTGACGCGCGCGGTACCGTTGCGGGCGGAAAGGTCTTCATCAACCCATAATGAACTACCGCTCCCACACCAAAGCCCACAAACCAGCCATAATCGAAGAGTGGCTTAAACAGCGGGACTTTCCAGCCAATCAGCGCCAACCCGCAACCTATAGCAGTGGCAACCACGGCGCGCCAATTCCACCCACTCGCATAGGTGTAGCAGCCAGTTGTCCGATATAAATCGCCCAATACCAATTCCCGATTGCGCACCAGCCAGTAATCCGCAATCAAGACACCTGCAATTGCGCCTAAGCCTCCCGAATAACCATTCAGCCAACGAAAGATATAAACGTCCGGGCTGGAAAGCAGCTTCCACGGCTGCATCGCAATGCCGAGCAAGCCGGTAATCAGGCCGCCCGTGCGGAACGAGATCAGCTTCGGGAAGGCATTCGCAAAATCGTTGGCGGGCGAAACGACGTTGGCCGCGATATTCACCGCCAGCGTCGCCACCACCGCCGTGAACATCGAAAGCGCGACGACAAAGACGTTGCTGAATTGCCCAACGACCTTGAGCGGGTCCCACAACTCTTCGGGCTTCATCTGCGGATAGATCACGATGGCCGCCGAAGTAATCATCACACCCATCGCGGCAAAGACGGTCATCGTCGTTGGCAAGGCCACGACCTGGCCGACGGTCTGTTCGCGCTGGCTGCGTCCGAAGCGCATGAAGTCGGGCATATTCAACGACAGCGTCGCCCAGAATCCGATCATCGCCGTCAGCGACGGAATGAACACAGGCCAGAATTCCCCCAGCGTTTGGAACTTACCCGCATTGGTGAAGAGCGTGCCCAGGCCATCGGCGCGCCAAATCGCCCAGCCCAGCAACACCGCCGTCATCACCAGCACATACGGCGCGGCCCAGTTTTCGACCGCGCGCAACAAATCCATCCCGCGATAGATGATCCAGATGTTCAGGCCCCAAAAGAGCAGAAACGACAGCCACTCCGTCCCCGTATGCCCACCGACTGGCCCGCCCAGCAGCGTTTGCCAGCCGGGAATGATGGCCTTGAAAAAGGTGTGCAGCGCCTCTCCGCCGATCCACGCCTGAATGCCAAACCAGCCGCACGCCACAATCGCGCGCATCAACGCGGGCAGATTCGAGCCGATGGTGCCGTAACTCGCGCGCGCAAACACGGGGAACGGAATGCCGTATTTCGTGCCCGGATGCGAGTTGAGCAAGATCGGAATCAGCACAATCGTATTGCCCAGCAAGATCGTCACCAGCGCCTGCCACCAATTCATCCCCGCCGCAATCAAGCCCGACGAGAGCATATAAGTCGGGATGCAATGCGCCATCGAAATCCACAGCGCCGCATAGTTATACGTCGTCCAATTGCGTTGCTGGATGGGCACGGGCGCGAGGTCTTCGTTGTAGAGCGGGCTGGCGCTGATGGCGGCGGGGTCGCGGAGTTCAACGCGACCGTCTGGGTGGTGGATGGTTTCGGGAACATTTTTAGCGGACATACAAAGCCTCTTGCTTAAATTATGAGTGTCACTTTTGCTTCGGAAGCTTAGAGGCTGCTTGGGGAAGGATGTAAACCCCGTTCAATAGATGCTCGACGACATTCATTGCAATAGACAACTGTTCGTCCGAGTGCGGTTTTACTTCGTGAGCAGCATCATTGCCTAGAGTTCTCAAACTGTGAAGAATCTCTGCCCCATCCTTAGTCAGTACCCCCAGCGCTACTAAGCTATCAATATTTTCTTTTAGATTCTTGCCAGAAGCTTCTTTCTCCTTACATACCGTCTCTATCAATGCTCGTATACCAATACCCGCCAATACGGGCATTTTGTTGCAGAGTGCGGAATGGGTTTCTTTGTAGATATTTGCCACTTGAGAAGGAAGAAAATGCATATCACTTAGTTGGCGCCTTCCCGCAACACGGCTAGGATATAAGCTCTCATCAGGTATATAAATGTCATCACCATCACTTACTTCTACATAGCTATCTGAACTCCCATGAACCTCACGGAACGAGATCTCTTCGCAACCATTACATTGAACAATCTGGTATAGATCTTCCCACCAGTACGCTAAAGGCGGAGTTCCCTCTACATTATCGATATCCACTGATTGCATCACACGATGCTTAGTTTTGATATGGCACTGTCTACACGGTAGCCGATGCTCCTCATTCTGTGACTTGTTGATAACTGATGTTGTTTTGACACTCATAAAGCCATTGCTCCGTCTTGTAAGAGTGGCTGACTTTAAGCAGATCATTGATAACCTGCACCACGCCATTTACGGGAAAAGGCCAAACCGCATCCAATGCGCCCTCGCCGCCAACGAAAATGCCTGATTCATGCGCAACCGCTGCACCGTAGCGCGCCCAATTTCAGTCAAGCCTAAAATCTTTCGGCTTTCTACCTCGACGGTAAAATGTTCTTCCCACCGATCTTGCCGCGGATGAAAAAGCCGGATTGCCTGCTGTGAGGCTTCATCAAAGCCCGTGAGGTAATCGCCTTTGAAAAGATTGCAAGCGCGGCAAGCCAGTGCCAGATTCGCTTCGTCATCACTCCCGGCATGGCCTTTTGGGTGAATGTGCTCGACTTCAAAGGCGTAGTTGAAAATATCTTCGGGCGCGCGGCAATACTCACAACGATGCGCCGCGCGTTCTGCCACCAAAGGGTAGTGCGGATTCATGGCGCTAAATCCAGCAGTGCTTGTTCAGCACGCCGTCCCGCGCCTTGCACTTCAGCCTCTATCAAAGCTTCCAGTTCAAGCTGTTCATGCGGCGGCAACTGTTGGCCTGTATCGCGAGCCATGCGCCATTGCGCCATCAGCGCCGCCAGCCGTTGCTGTTGCGCCGCGCTAAAAAACTGATCGGGCCGTTTTGATCCCACGATCACCCGCGCTTCGGATTCATCCAAAGCCAATTGCGCAGCCAAAGCATCCAATGCTTCGCCCATTGTCTTGCCCTGCGAACGTTTGTCACCTGCTACAGCACGCCAGATGATTTCGCCCGGTACGGGATGTTCAGGAATGATTGAGATCGTCGTCATCGCTATGTCCTCTTGTTCGGTTTCCGGCAATCGCCATTAGACGGCTAAAGGTAAACTCAGTGCGCTCCCGTCTCACCACGCTTCAAAAACTGCCCCGCGCCCGCCTGCCCTTTCCATTCCCCATTTTCGACAATCACGTTGCCACGCGACAGCACGACTTCGGTCACGCCCTTGATCGTCCAGCCTTCATACGCGCTGTAATCCACGCGCATGTGATGCGTCGCGGCGCTGATCGTCTGTGCGCGGTTGGGATCGAAGATGACGATGTCGGCTTCGGAGCCGACGGCGATGGTGCCTTTGCGCGGGAAGAGGCCGAAGATTTTGGCCGCTGCCGTCGAAGTCAGTTCGACAAAACGATTGAGGCTGATGCGGCCCTGCGCCACGCCACCGTTGTAAATCAGGCTCATGCGGTGTTCGACGCCGGGGCCGCCGTTGGGAATCTTGCTGAAATCGTCAATGCCCAGCTCCTTTTGCTCTTTCATACAGAACGGGCAATGGTCGGTCGAGATGACTTGCAGATCGTTGCTGCGCAAGCCGCGCCAGAGCAGTTCCTGATTCTCTTTGCCGCGCAACGGCGGCGTCATCACGTACTTGGCGCCTTCAAACCCTTCCTGTTCGTAGTAGCTGTAATCCAAGAACAGATATTGCGGGCAGGTTTCGGCGTAGGCCGGCAAGCCAAGGTCGCGGGCATTTTGGACTTCTTTGAGCGCGTCGTAACAACTCAGATGCACGATGTAAACGGGCGCTTCGGCCATTTCGGCGATGGCGATGGCGCGGTGCACGCCTTCGGCTTCGGCCTTAGTGGGCCGCGTCAGCGCGTGGTATTTCGGCGCGGTGCGCCCCGAGGCCAGCGCGCGTTTGACCAGCACGTCAATGATGACGCCGTTTTCAGCGTGCATGCAGATCAAGCCGCCGTGCTCGCCCGCCTTGGTCATCGCTTTGAAGATCGTCCCGTCATCCACCAGAAACACGCCGGGGTAGGCCATGAACAGCTTGAAGCTCGTCACGCCCTGATCAATCAAACCTTTCATTTCTGGCAAGCGCTCGTCAGGCAGATCGGTGCAAATCATGTGGAAGCCGTAATCGGTCGTCGCCTTGCCTTGCGCTTTGGCGAACCAGACATCAAGGGCTTCGTTGAGCGCCTGCCCGTGCTGCTGGACGGCGAAATCAATGATCGTCGTCGTGCCGCCAAAGGCCGCTGCGCGCGTGCCGGTTTCGAAATCATCGGACGAAGACGTGCCGCCGAAAGGCAAATCCATGTGTGTGTGCGGATCAATGCCGCCGGGGATGACCAGTTTGCCGGTGGCATCAATCGTTTTGTCTACGGTGCCGACGATGGCGGAAAGGTCTTTGCCGATCATGGCGATGGTTGCGCCTTCGATCAGGATGTCGGCGATGTAGGAATCAACGGCGGTGACGATGTGGCCGTTTTGGATGAGGGTGCGCATAAACTTCACTCCTGATTAGTATTGAGTTGAGTTATCAGTTCAGCGGGTGTGAATGCGGGAATTATGGAATTCCGAAAGCCGTCTTTGTCGCGTGTGACGATCGCGTCCAGATCGGCAAGCGTGGCACAAGCGATTTGCAAATTGTCTTCGAAGTCAACGCCGGGCAAATCCAGCGCCTGCTCCAATGCCCGCCGATCAACTTGGCAAATCGCAAACGTATCAAGGCAGACACGAATTGCGTCGAAGGCGCTAGTCAGCCCTTTATGCTTGCGCGCGATGTAGAAAATGTCGGTGAGCGTCGAGGCCGTCAAGCAGCCCATAATTCTTCCCTCATCGCAAGCCTGCCAACAACCAGCAGCTTCGGCATCCCAAGGCGCGCGTTTCAGCAAAGCGTCGAGCAGCACGTTGGTGTCAAAGAGCACTTGCGTCATCCGTACTTCTCCATGCGATGTTCATCCAGCCATTGCTTAACTTCCGCATCGGTTGGAGCAGGCTGCTCAGTCGTCAATAGTCCTAAGGCCCGAACAAGTGTCTTTTGACGCTTTTTTGGTGGGGCAATTCTAGGTGAGAGTTCCCTCAACACATCTTGGACTAATTCCATTTGTTGCGCAGTTGGCCACTGCCGAACCGTACTGAGAACCAAGTCATAGTTGCTGCTTTGAGTCTGACTCATCGTTTTCTATCCTCCTTCCTAAATACGTTACACGGTAGCCAGTGCTTCATCCAACGCCGTCGCCAATTCATCCGCATTATCTTTCGTCATAATCAGCGGCGGCCCGAGGCGGATGCAGTTGCCATACAGCCCGCCCTTGCCGATCAGCACGCCGCGCTTTTTGGTTTCCTCAAACACCTTCACGACGGCCTGCGGATTTGGTTCTTTGGTCTTGCGGTCTTTGACGAATTCGAGCGCCTGCATCAGGCCCATGCCGCGCACATCGCCGATCACGTCGTATTTCTCCATCAAGCCCATCAGCCGTTCGCGCAAATGATCGCCGACGACTTTGGCGTTGTGCGCCAGGTTTTCCTGTTCGATCACTTCAATCGTCGCCAGCGCCGCGCGCGAGGTCACCGGGTTGCCGCCAAAGGTCGAGAACGTCAGCGTCGGCGTGGCGGCGGCCACTTCCGGCGTCGTAATCGTCCAGCCGATGGGCGAGCCGTTGGCCATGCCTTTGGCCGAGGTGATGATTTCTGGTTCAACGTCCCAGTGCTCGATACCGAACCATTTGTCGCCCGTGCGGCCCCAGCCGGTTTGGACTTCGTCGGCGATGAAGACGCCGCCGTATTGGCGGATGATGGCGACGGCTTCTTTGAAATACTCTTTGGGCGGCGTGATGTAACCGCCGACGCCCAAAATCGGCTCGGCCATAAACGCCGCGATGTTGCCTGAGGTCGCCGTCTCGATCAGTTCTTTCATGTCTTTGGCGCAAGCCAGATCGCATTCGGGATAAGTCAGCTTGAACGGACAGCGGTAACAATACGGCGCGGGCGCGTGGTAATAGCCGGGCACCTGGGTCGGCAAGACCTTCCAGCTTTTGTGCCCACCAGCGGATTGCGCGGCGGCGCTGCGTCCGCTGTAACCGTGGCGCAAGGTGATGATCTCTTGCCGCCCGGTGTAAAGCTTGGCCGCTTGCGTCGCGGTTTCATCGGCTTCGGTGCCGCTGTTGGTGAAGAAGGATTTTTGCAATTTGCCGGGCGCAAGCTCGGCCAGTTTGGCGGCGAGTTGGGATTGTGGCGCGTTGGCGTAAAGCGTCGAGGTGTGCGTGATCTTTTGCACCTGATCAATGATGGCGGCGGTGACGTGGGGATTCACGTGACCGACGCTGGTGGTCAGCACGCCGCCGAAACAATCGAGGTATTTGTTGCCCTGATCATCCCAGACGTGCATGCCTGCGCCGTGATCGAGCGCGAGCGGTTCCTGGTAATACATCGTGACGGCGGGAAACAGGTAATCTTTGTGTTGCTGAACGGTGCGATTTTCGCTGGTACTCATAAATGACGTTACTCCTTCGAGGTTTGGAGAAATGATTCTGGTGGCGCTGGTCGAGCGTCAAAGGTGAGGCGGATTATGGCATTGCCGGGCTATTCCACCAATAGAAAGGCGGGCGCTTGCCACAGAGGCACGGAGTCACAGAGAAAAAGACAGAAGGAGCCATAGCGCAAGGCCATGCCGGTTCTCCGCTCTGTGACTCCGTGCCTCTGTGGCAAGGCTTTTGTCTCAATCCAGTTCAAACACGGCCTGCCGCAATCTTGCCGTAATCTGGCGAATCCGTTAGCCTCTCGGTCGCTATGATCTCCATTCCAATTCGTTTTATGGCGCTGCGACTGGCCTTGCTCTTGGTCTTGACCGTCGCGTTGGGCTGGCTCGGCTGGTCAATCACGCGCGCAGCCATTGGCGACAGCCTCAGCAGCTATGCTGAACGCACGCCGAACCTGTCGAACGAAGCGCGGTTGCGTAGCGCCGATGCGGCGGCCAAGTATGCCCCGCAAGATCCGCTGGTACGTTGGAACCGCGGCGGCCTTTACTTGGCGGCGGCGGCGGACGAACAGGCAGAGCAGTTTTTGCCCACCGCCGTGGCCGAGTTGCGCGCCGCCACGCAAGCCAGCCCGAATGACTACCGTTTGTGGTTGACCTACGGACGCGCGTTGGAACGCAATGGCACATTGGCCGAGGCGCGGGCAGCGTTCAAGCGCGCCGTCGAACTCGCGCCCAATCATTTCGATTCGCAATGGGGCCTGGGCAATTACTTGCTGCGGGCGGATGAACGCGCAGCGGCCTTTGACGCATTGCGCCAGGCGTTGCGGCAACGGCCCGCCGCGATGCCGTTGATCTTTGATTACGCCTGGAATGTTTATGACGGCGACAGCCGCGCCATCGCGGAGGCGCTGGCTGAGACCAACGAAACGCGCGCGCAACTGGCCGCTTTGCTCAGCACGCGCCATCGCGTGGATGACGCGCTGCAACTCTGGCGCGAGAGCAACCCGCACACGCCCGCCGAGACGCGCCAACTCGCCATAGCGCTGACCAACGCGGGTCATTTCAAAGCCGCTTATGACCTCTGGCGCGCGACCAAAGACGACGCGTTGCCGCCACTGGATAGCAATTCCATGCTGGCCAATGGCAGCTTTGAACAGAATTTCGATCCGGCTTCGACCTTGCCGCTCCTGAGTTGGCGCTGCCAGCCCGGCCAGACCGTCAACGTCTCGCTCGACCAACAAACCCACGCGGTGGGGCAAATGAGTCTGCGCTTCCGCTTTGAACAGGAAGAAAACCTGACGCTGATTCTGGCGACGCAAACCGCGCCCGTGCAACCGAACACGAGTTATTGCCTGAGCTTTGCGGCGCGCACCGAGGCGTTGCAAAGCCTGAGCACGCCGCTCGTCAGCGTGACCGACGCGGTGGAAGAAAAACGGCTGGGCGTCTCGTCGGCGCCACTGCCCAATGGCACCCGCGATTGGCAACCGACGACGCTGCGCTTTACCACTAAACCCGCGACCGAAGCCGTCACGGTGCGTGTGCAACGTTTGCCCTGTGCGGAACCGCCGTGCCCGCTGACAGGGCGTCTGTGGCTGGATGATTTCAAATTGGCCGAGTGCGCAAAATGAAAGCGCCCGCCTTGTAGTAGCGAATTTATGCGCGGGGTTACTTGGCGAATATGCGAATAAATTCGCTACTACAAGGGAGAACCCGACTGTCACACAATTTGCTTCTTCAATGGTTTTGCGTTGAAACCAAAATGACAACCAATTTTCCAGGAGGGGAGCGATGAACCGACGCTTGATTAACCTGGTCAGCGTTTTGTTACTGCTGGCGTTTCCGCTGGCGGCTGGGGCGCAAACCCGCTCTGCCAGTAATGCGGAACGCGAGGCCGTGATGCGCGAACTGGACTACCGCCTGACCCGCGAACGCGGTGCTGATATAGAAATCCGTATTGAGCTCGCCGAAGCCTATCCGCTCGGCAACAACGAAACGGGTGTGCGGGGCCGCGCTATGATTCGTGCACGCAACCGTGATTGGGAATCGCTCTGGTTCGATTCCGCGCTCGAACGCCGTGGGGGCCGCGTGACGCGGTTGGACTGGGGTTACGGCAACCGGCGCGGCGATGCTCGGCCCGGTGATCCCCGCACAAACGATCCGCGCCCTGACGACCGTTATCAGGGGAGCAGCAGCATTGGCGTGTTGCGCAATGGCCGCTACGAAATTCAACTAGTGGCGACCAATCGTCTGCTCGACATCGGCAACGGCAACCAGGTCGTGCAACGCGAGGCCAGCCGCGCGCGCAGTCAGCAATGGGATTTGGAAATCGCTGGCGGCAACTATTACTCCATACGCTCGGCGGAAACTGGCGAAGTGATGACCTTTGAAGGCCGTGGCGAAAGCGGCGACAACGTCATCTTGACGCGCGAACGGCGCAATGATGAGGCGCAACTTTGGGAAATCCGCCCCGGCCCGGACAACGGCTATTACTTCATCGCGCGCAACGGCAAATCCATGGATTCGCCCAGCAGCGCTCGCAACGACGGCGGGCGGATGCAGCTATACAACCGCAACGGCGAAGCCAATCAGCGCTTCCGCTTGCGCCTGGTTGACGACCGCACGCGCCTGGATGATCGCAATCGGGGTCGGGATCGTTACGACGACCGGGGACGCGAGAACAGCGGCGCCTCAAGTTTGCGCTGGAGCGGGCGCGTGGATGGCGAGATCGAAATCGAGGTGCGCGGCAATGTGGTGCGCGAACGGCATATTTCAGGCCAGGCGCCCTATGACGTGCGCACCAGTTCGGGTTGGTCGCTGCCGCGCCGTGACGTAACGGTGCGTGTCAATCGCCTGCGCGGACGCGGGCGCGTCGAAGTGGTTGAACAACCCACCTCGCGCAATGGCTATGTGGCGGTCATCCGCATCAGCGATGCCGACCGGGGCGCGGATGATTACGAACTCGAAATCAGTTGGAACTGACAACACCAGCGACCTAGCGCCGTGGAAGTCGCCGGTCGCGGCGTGAATTGACGCGCAGCGTCTTTGGAGTGCGCGCGGCACAGGCCGCCGCTTTGGTAATCCCTTGGTTAGCAAATGATCAAAGGCTTACCAAAGCGGCGGCCTGTGCCGCGCGCACTCCAAAGGCTTCGCCCAGCCAAGTTCAGCGGCTGTCTGGGGCGGTTCCAATTTCAATCGCCATACCCGCCTGTTTCAACCGTTCGGCCAAAATGTCGCCCAAGCCAGTCGCCGGCGTCAACAAACCGCCATGTGGCGCGCCGCCAGGCAAAGCGGCGGGATTACCTGTTAAACATAAGGCCGATTCGCACAGAAATTTCACTGTGGCGCGATTGCCAGGATCGCCTTGGCCTTTGATGACGCCGCGCACCTGACGACCATCTACCGCCACACCCAGTAATTCACAGCGGAACCAGCCTTCATTCATCGTCTTTTCCGCAGGCCCCTGCCCCGGCGCGGGCAACACGGATTTCAAGAGGGGCCGCAGCGGCGATTGCAGCGCCAATTCAAACAGCGTCGCGCCCGCCGCTAATCCGCCAGCCGGCAGCCAGCCCAGCGGGCCGTTGAATTTGGTGTATTCCTGATAACTGAACTCCGCGCCATACCCCGCCTGCCATTCACTGAACAGCGCCTGACTGCGGCGCACGACGCGCGTGTTGATCGGCCCCATCACAAACGGCGCGACCCACGCGCCCGCGTCGGCGTCGTAATGCGGCGTGACTGGGTCCTGGTTTTGCCGTAAAGCGGCGCGTGTCGCCTCCGGCACAGGGTTCAGCAAAAACGGATGGCGCGCGTGGACGGCCTGCCCGCTTTCATACAGGTTGAAGGCCGTCGCCAGCGTGCCGCCATTCACGCCGCCCGCCATTTGAAAGTAGGCTTTGACGCTCCGGCAATCCACACCGAATTGCTGTTGGATGTGACGCGCCATCAGGAACGCGCCCAAATCGGAAGGCACCGAGTCAAAGCCGCAAAACGGAATGATGCGCGTGCCCGTCGCGGCGGCTTCGGTGTGGTAACGATCAATCAACTCTCTGACCCAAACGGTCTCGCCCGTGATGTCTACGTAATGTGTCTGGTGGCGCACGCAGGCATCCACGAGCTTCGTACCGTACAAGGCAAACGGCCCGGCGGTCGTGAGCACGACACGCGTGCGCGCGGCGATGGCATCCAACGCGGTTTGATCCTGACTGTCAGCGACGAGGATGTCAGCCGAAGCGCCGATTTCAGCTTGCACGGCAGCCAGCTTTTCATGATTGCGCCCGGCCATGGCCCAGCGCACGTTTGGCGCATGCTGAGCGAAATAGGCGACCGTCTGTTTGCCGGTAAAACCGCTCGCGCCATACAACACGACATCGTAATCACGGGTTTGCATAGGGGCCTACTTTGTACGGTACCGCGCGCGTCAGCAAGCGGCTGCCTACGCTGCGCACCGCTTGCTGACGCGCGCGGTACCGTACCGATACGCTATTCCTGCCAAGTCAGAATCTTGCCGCCCTGCCCCAACATCAGACTGCCCGGCATCACGCGCAAGCGCCAGGGTTCCAGCCGCAACGCGACAAAGGCGTCGCACGTCGGGCTTGTCCAGGCGGGAATGATTGCGGGGTTGTAGCCGAGCGGCGCCGGCGTGCTGTCAAAGAGATTCCACAGCATCGTGCGCGTCTCTTCGTCAAAGGCCCAACTGGCGCGGCATTCGGCGACGCAAGTGTCGTGGTTCGCGGCCCAGTAATTCAGCGACAGATACGGGCTGGCTTGCAGGTGCGCGCGTTTGGTCGGCGTCGGCGAAGTGCCAATCCAACCGACCAACTTCGCGCCGTCCCATTGCCAGATCGGATGCAGGACGCGCGAACGCGGACGGCCCTGGGCATCCACCGAGGCGGCACTGGCCCAGACGATGCGATGCGCCATTTCGACAAAGGCGGGAGCGACTTCCTTTAACTTTTGCATGGCAACTCATCCATCACAACGCTCTAAAAACCAAGCGCGGCCACGGCGTGGGGAAAAGCCGTCGAGCCGCGCTGGCGGATTGCGCCGAAAGGCTTATTTGATCTTGTAACCAGCCTCGCGCGAGCCTTCGCGATGCGCGGTGTGGCAGCCCATGCAGGTGCCCTGGATTTTTTGCTGCTCGGCGGGAATCTTGTCCCATTCGCCAGCCGCGGCGAGTTTGCCGATGGCGGCGGCGGCATTTTTCCCGGTGACGGAAAAATCCACCGCGTCCTGCGCCTTGTGCTCTTTCCAGAAATCTTCGGAAGTTTTGAAGATGGCTTCCAGCTTGGCGGCATCGGACTTGGCGCCGTCAGCGTTTTTCTCGGTGACGTTTTTGCGCAGGCTGCCGTTGGTCGGCATGATCGTTTTCATGGCCGCTTCAAACGCGGCTTGGTCAAAGGCCCGGGGCGTCGCCGCGAGGACGCTTAAGGCCGTGAGGGTCAGTACAACAGAGAGTTTCAAAAGCTTCATGTGTTCTCCTAACTGGGTTGTTTTGCTAATTCAGTTTGTGTGAAGCGGGCCTTGCCAGGTGAACCGCCAAGTTGATAGTCAGGGAGGAAAATCGTTACCGCCGCCGCCCGCTGCCGCCAAAAATTCCACCCAGCAAGCCGCGCGAAATTTCGCGCGCCACCTGCGTCCCAATCGAACGCGCCGCGCTTTTGGCGAACGCGCCCAACAATCCGCCCGCCACGCCCATCACGCCGGCCATCGCGCCCGACATTGCGTCTGGTTGCGCGGGCGCGGCCTCCGGTTCCGCCTGCATCTGAGCCGCGCGGTTCTTCAACATTTCGTAGGCCGAATCGCGATCCACAGCGTTTTCATAATGGCCATAAAACGACGAGCCGCGAATCACGGCTTGCCGCTGTTCGGGCGTGATCGCACCCAGCTTGCTTTCGGGCGGCGCGATGAACGCGCGGCGCACGATGGTCGGCGTGCCCTTTTCGTCAAGCACTGAGATCAGCGCTTCGCCCACACCAAGTTCCGTAATCGCGGCTTCGGTGTCGAGCGCGGGGTTGACGCGAAACGTCGTGGCGGCGGCCTTGACCGCCTTTTGGTCGCGTGGGGTAAAGGCGCGCAAGGCGTGTTGTACGCGATTGCCCAATTGGCCCAGCACTAGGTCGGGAATGTCGAGCGGATTCTGGCTGACGAAATAGACGCCGACGCCTTTTGAGCGCACCAGGCGCACGACCTGTTCGATCTTGGTCAGCAGCGCGTCCGGCGCGTCGTCAAAGAGCAAGTGCGCTTCGTCGAAAAAGAACACCAGTTTGGGTTTGTCGAGGTCGCCGACTTCGGGCAGCATTTCGTAAAACTCCGAAAGCAGCCAGAGCAGAAAGGTCGCGTAAAGCATCGGCGAGGCCAATAATTTATCCGCCGCCAAAATGTTGATGACGCCGCGCCCATCATCGCCGCTTTGCAGCATGTCGTTCAAATCCAGCGCGGGTTCGCCGAAGAATTTGTCGCCGCCCTGTTGCTCGACTTCCAGCAAGCGGCGTTGAATCGCGCCCACACTGGCCGCTGAAACGTTGCCGTAGCTGGTCGTCAATTCTTTGGCGTTGTCAGCCACGTGCTGCAACATCGCGCGCAGGTCTTTCAGATCAAGCAGCAACAGTTTGTTGTCGTCGGCGACCTTGAAAACCAGATTGAGCACGCCGCCCTGCGTGTCGTTCAGGTTCAAGACGCGCGTTAGCAAGAGCGGCCCCATCTCCGAAATCGTCGCGCGCAGCGGATGCCCCAGTTCGCCGAAGACATCCCAAAAGACGACCGGATAAGCCTGGTATTTGAAATCGTCGCGCGCGAACTGTTGCACGCGCTCGGCCACTTTGGGATTGTCGCCGCCCGTCTGCGAAATGCCGGCCAAGTCGCCTTTCACGTCGGCCATAAACACCGGAATGCCCTGGCGGCTGAAACTCTCGGCCAGCACGCGCAGCGTCACGCTTTTGCCGGTGCCGGTCGCGCCCGCGATCATGCCGTGGCGATTGGCCATCTTGGGCAGCAGGTAAATCTCTTCGGTATCTTTGGCGAGCAGAATTGGGGTTGCCATCTCGTTCAGTTTCCTTCTTTTGAGTTATTGAGTGGGGTTGTGCGCTGCGCAGTATAGCAGCGATGTGGCGGAACGGGGAACAGCAGCGCAAGGGAGATAAATGAAGCTTGTGCTTATTTCGGTATGCGCAGCCTTTGGAGTGCGGCGGCTCGACGCCGCTTTGGTAGGCCCTCGGCAACAGACGTGCAGCAGGCAGTCAAAGCCAATGGCAAGTGTTCCCGGCCTGCTGTCCCGAGCCAAAGCTATGCCAAAGCGGCGTCGAGCCGCCGCACGCCAAAGGCTGCGCCGCGCCAAAGTATTGACGGGCCGCCGGAGAAATAAGCACAGGCCTCAGATAATTGCCCACCACAAAAAGGCGCAAAAGGCGCAAAAGAATTCAAACTGGTCAATCTGTTTTGCGTTTTTTTGCGCCTTTTTGCGGCGGCTTTCTTCGATGATGATGGTCGTGATCAATCAGTGCTCAGATCGCTGACGCTCTCCGTACTGACGACAGTCGTCGCGCCTTTATTCCATTTCGGCGTGTATGGGCAATGGCGGCAGCCCGTGCCGCAACAACTGCCGCGTTGCAAATGATAGGCGCGGGTGAAGACCATAAAGCCGCCTTCCCAATAAAAATCCGCGCCTGCATCCAAGCGCTGCATCTTTTCTTTCAAAGCTTTCAAAAGCTCGTTGTTTGACATCCGTCACCTCGCCACCCTATTTTCACCGCCCAGCAGTCGCAAAGAAAGTCATCTATACATCAGGAGGAAACGCATGCCCAAACGTTACTGGCTGTTGAAGTCGGAGCCGGAGGCATTTTCGATTCAGGATTTGGCCCAGGCGAAAGGCCAAACCACCTGTTGGGACGGGGTGCGCAACTATCAGGCCCGCAATTTCATGCGCGAGATACGGCTGGGCGACCAAGCGTTTTTTTATCACAGCAACGCCGCGCCGCCCTGCATCGTCGGCAGCGTCGAAATCGTCAAGCAGGCCTATCCCGATCCCACGCAATTCGATCCCAAAGATCATCATTACGATCCGAAAAGCAAAATGGATAGCCCGGCCTGGGACATGGTGGACGTCAAGCTGGTCGAGATTTTCCCGCGCGCGCTGGGCCTGGATGAACTGCGCGAAGTGCCGGAACTGGAAGGCATGGAACTCTTGCGGCGCGGTTCACGTTTGTCGGTACAACCGGTCAGCCCTGAACAATGGAAAGTCATTGTCAAACTGGCCAAACGTAAGAAATAACATTCGGGACATGTTTGCCAGAGAGGCACGGAGGCACGGAGGAAAAACAGCAATTCCCTGCTCACTTAGAAATCCTCTGTGTCTCCGTACCTCTCTGGCAAACTCCCCTTGTCTTACCTTTTCAAAGGAGCATCCCAATGGCAGCACGTGTCGCACATTTTGAAATTCACGCTGAAAACCCCGCACGCGCTATCGCGTTTTACACCCAAACGCTGGGCTGGGAATTCCAGCAATGGGCCGATCAACCGTATTGGCTGATTTCCACCGGCCCCACCGATCAACCCGGCATCAATGGCGGCTTGCTGCCGCGTCACGGCGCGGGGCCGCTGGATGGCCAAGCCGTCAATGCTTTCGTCTGCACCGTGATGACCGATGCGCTGGATGAATTGCTGACAACCATCCCGGCCAACGGCGGTTCGATTGCGCTGCCCAAAATGCCGGTGCCGACCGTCGGCTGGCTGGCCTATTTCAAAGACACCGAAGGCAACATCTTTGGCGCGATGCAAAACGATCCGAATGCGCAATGACAACCGTGTCAGTAGCCCGACTGTGAAGGAGGGCTGGCTTCAAGTGAAACCCAATCAATCTGATTTGAAGCCAGCCCTCCTTCACAGTCGGGCTACTGACACAACGAGGAGCCCCGATGGCAAAAGAGCTACGCTTCACCCCCGCCCTGTTCGACTTTTTGCGCGAACTCAAGGCCAACAACAACCGCGAGTGGTTCGAGGCCAACAAGCCACGCTACCTGGCCGATGTGCGCGAACCCTTTCTGGCCTTCATCGCCGCGCTGCGTCCGCGTTTGCAAAACCTCAGCCCGCATTACGTGGTCGAGCCGAAATGCATGTTCCGCATTTACCGCGACACGCGTTTTGCCAAAGACAAGACGCCGTATAAAACCGCCGCGTCGGCTTACTTCTGGCATCAGGCCGGCAAGCTCGATACGCCGGGCTTTTATCTGCACATGGAACCGGGCGACTGTTTCGTGGGCATGGGGCTGTATGAACCCGCGCCCGCGCTGCGCAATCAGGTCGTCGCGGCCATCGCCGCCAATGCCGACGAATGGCGCGGCATCACCGGCGCCAAAGAATTCAAAAAGCAGTTCACCTTTAGCGGCGATGCGTTGCAGCGCGTGCCGAAGCCGTATGGCGAAGATCAGACGCTGGCGCCCGTCTTTGAAGATTTGAAACGCAAGTCTTTCATCGTCGTCGCCAAGCTGAACGAAAAGCAGGTTTGCGCCAGCGATTTTTTGGACAGATACGAAGCGCTTTGCACTGCGGGCGCGCCGCTCGTGGCCTTCCTGACGCGCGCCGTCGGGTTGCCGTGGAGCGCAACCGATAAAGGGACAAGGAAAAAGTGATGCCGAAAAAGAAACGCGAGACCCAGGCGGAACGCTACGACCGCACTCAAAAAATCATCCGCGCGTTGAGCAAGACGTACCCTGAACCCAAGTGCGCGCTCGATCACGCCAATCCGTTTGAACTGTTAATTGCCACGATCCTTTCGGCCCAGTGCACCGACGTGCGCGTCAACCTCGTGACCGCCGATCTCTTTCGCAAATACCGCGCGCCGCAGGATTACCTGAACGTGCCGCAGAGCGAACTGGAGCGCGACATTCACTCGACCGGCTTTTACAAAAACAAAGCCAAGAACATTCAGGGCGCGTGTCAGGCGTTGGTCGAGAAACACAACAGCGAGGTGCCGCGCACGATGGACGAATTGCGCGCGCTGCCCGGCGTCGGGCGCAAGACGGCCAACGTTGTGCTTGGCAATGCGTTCGGCATCGCTTCGGGCGTGGTGGTGGATACGCACGTCACGCGGCTCTCGCAACGGCTGGCCCTGACCGAACAAAAGACTGCCGAAAAGATCGAAGAGGATTTGCTCGAACTCGTGCCCGAAAAGCATTGGATCAACTTTTCACACTGGCTGATCTTGCACGGACGCGCCGTGTGCAATGCGCGCAAACCGCTCTGCGACAAATGCGTGATCGAGCCGCTGTGCCCGTCTTCATTGTTGCGGACATAACCTACGGAGAACCTATGAAAAAGCTGTTCACACTGGTTGGTTTAGTGTCGCTGCTGCTGCTTTGCATGCGTTGGGGCAGCGCCGTCCCGCAAGACCTCGATCCGCTAAAAGTGGCGAGCGACACGCACAAGCTGCTCTTTGAGAACCGCTTTGTGCGCGTGTTGGAAGTCCACGTGCCGCCCGGCAAAACCGAACCCTGGCACCAGCATGGCAATCGCGTAGTTGTTTACCTCTCGGATTACCACACACGCATCACCGAACGCGGCGGCCAGCCACAAGAGAACCTGCGCAAAGCCGGACTGGCGCGTTGGAGCGAACCCACCATTCACCAGGTCGAGAACATCGGCAAAACCGAGGGGCGCGTCATCAGCGTGGAACTCAAATAAGGAGCGATATGAGCGCACGTTATCTTGGCTGTTTTGTGCTGCTATCAATGAGCGCCTATCTTGCAGCCATAACTTTAACCCGGCCCACGGCAGCGGCCCGCGACAAAGAGCAGGCCCGCAACCGCGCGGCATTTCTAAAGCTGATTGAGCGCCCGCGCGTGCCGCTCGCTCCGGAAGTCAAAGAGTTGGGCGCAGCGGACGATCTCGCGCAAACGCAGTTCAGCTACGCCGCCGAAGCCAATCAACGTGTTCCGGGCTTGCTGGTCAAGCAAGCCAAAGCCAGTGGCCGCCGCCCCGTCGTGATCGCGTTGCACGGCACGGGCGGCAACAAAGAAAGCCAGTTGGCGCTATTGCAAGACCTGGCGCGGCTCGGTTTCATCGGCGTGGCGATTGACGGGCGCTATCACGGCGCGCGCACCAAGGCGGGCAAAGGCTCTGAGGGATACAGCGCAGCCATGCTGCGCACCTATCGCACCGGCAAAGAGTTGCCCTTCCTTTACGACACCGTTTGGGACGTGCTGCGCTTGTTGGATTATCTGGAAACGCGCGCCGATGTGGATGCACAACGCATCGGCCTGATCGGCTTTTCAAAAGGCGGGATGGAAACCTATCTGGCCGCCGCCGTGGATGCGCGCATCGCTGTCGCAGTGCCCTGCATCGGCGTGCAAAGTTTTCGCTGGGCGCTCGATCAAAATGCCTGGCAGTCGCGCGTGGGCACCTTCCAAACCGCCATCAATGGCGCAGCCATAGTCGAAGGCGTCACTGACATCAACAGCGCGTTTGTGCGCAAGTTTTATGATCGTGTGATGCCGGGGATTTATGGTGAATTCGATGGGCCGGAAATGTTGCCGCTGATCGCGCCGCGCCCCTTGCTGGTCATCAATGGCGATTCGGATGCGCGCACGCCGCTGCCCGGTTTGATGGAATGCGTTGAACGAGCGCGCACGGCGTACAGCAACGCCAAAGCGGACGAGAAGTTTGTCTTTCGACTTCAAGAAAAGACCGGCCACGCTGTCACGCCCGCCGCGCGGCAAGCGGCGTTGGATTGGTTTGGCAAATGGCTGAAACCATAACGACCACCGCTTCAACACGGGGCACAAGAGCATGGAGTTCAGGCTTCAGCCTGTCTGGGAAATCTCGCAGACAGGCTGAAGCCTGAACTCCATGCTCTTTTTACGAGAGCTAGGTCAGGGCTGTTCGGCGCGCACGATCGCTTCCACAACAACTTGGTCAGGGTATTCAGTCAACAGGCGCTGCACGTTCCAGTGCTGCTTGTCCAGCAGATGCGCCACCAGCAAATTAAAGCGCCAGTACAAGCCCGACTTGGCCCAATCCATTTTCCGATCGCCTGCCAGAAAGGCGCGTTTCGCTTCGTCGTAATTGAACGCCGCGCCTTTGCCCACATAATCGGCATAGCCCTCACGCACCCATTGCGGCAAGCGGTGATAGGCGATGCCGCCGACGGCCTGGCCCGTGAGCGTGTGAGTGATTTCGTGCGCGATGAAATAGTCCAGGGTGCGCTCGCCGGGCACACGCTTGCCGCTCGGCCCGATTAAGCAGTTTTCTTCAATCAGCGAATCGCGCAGGAAGACGTTGGTCGTAACCGGGTAGTAATTGACGCCGCCAGCGCCGTAGACATAGGTGAAAAAGAGCCGCTGCCGCCAGCGCGCGTTGCAAATGAATACTGTGTGATCCTGTTGAGCCGAATAAAGCGGAGATGTCGCCAGCTTGGCCTCGACCTTATCCATGACCTGTTTGCCCATTTCAGGCGCAAACGGCTGATCGGAATACAACGCCAGATTGTTGGCGCTTACCGAGGCATGAAAGAAGGCTTTAGGAAACGACAGCAGCCCCCACAACAAACCAAAAACAGCGGCGCAGCCCACCGCTGTTTTCAGCAACACACGCTTCCAATTTTTCAGCCACTGGCGTTTCATCAATTGAACCTCGCTTTGTTCATCGAAATCAGCTTTGGCGTGCGTTTGTTTGCGCCCGCCGCTTTTTGCGCACCATAGCGCAGCTTGCGAGGTGTGTACAGCAAATGGCTTGCTCGTGGGGCTATTTGATATTGATGCGCACCGTATTGGCGACTATGCCATCCACCGTCAGCACTACATCCACATCGCCACGGCCAGCCAGGCTGCGCGGGATGCGCAAGTTGACCTGATCCACACCGGCCAAGCCGCCTTGTTTTCCAGCGAAAAGCACTTCGGCTGCCGTGCCGCCGATGGTCGCCGTGACGTTGGCTTGAGCGCTGCGTTTGCGCAACCCGGTGCCGTACAAAATCAGGAAGACCTGCTCGCCGTCAGGGCCAAGGTCAAGCGGCACGGCGCCGAATTTGTTGGTGGATACATTCAACTGCGCGACTGTTTCATAACTTTGCGCGCCGTTGGCTTTGACGCGCAAGACGACTGCCGCCGCGACGCCCTGGCCGTTGGCGTTGGCGGAAAACAACCCTGGCGCGATGGTTTGCACCGGCAACGTGCCGCCCGAAAGCGAACCATCACCAGCGGTCACCGTGATCGTCGCATTGCCGTTGGCGGTGCCTTCGGGCAGTTGGTAGTTGATCTGGCCCGGCGAGACAAAAAACAGCGGGGCCAGGCGTTCGGTGCCGGCGCTGTCACGCACGCGCACGCTGGTGCCGGCCAAAGTTGTCGGCAGCGGCACACTGGTGGCCGCTTGCGTGCCCGTTGCGAGTCCGGTGCCAAAGGCCGAGACGATCTGTTCGCTGGCAAAGCGCGCGGCGCCGAAACTGGCGGCTGAAGTGCAGGCCACATCTTTCACGGATGGCCCCACCACATCCGACCAACTCGATCCGTTCCACCGCCCCAGGCGCGGCGTATCCACGGCGGTGGTGCTGTTGTTGTACGCCTTTTGGAACGTGCCGCCGGTGTAAACAAACCCCGCCAATTCCAAGATCGTTTGCGTCTGCGTGTCCAAGCCATTTCCCGTATTGCCGGTCGAAGCGCCCAAGGCCGACCACGCCGTGCCATTCCAGCGCACGATGTTGTTGGCGCTCACCGTCGTGCCATCGCCGTTGTTGCCGGCTGAAAATGCGCCGCCCAAATAGACATTGTTGCCGCTGGCATAAAGCGTATTGAGATAGCCATTCACACCGTTTTTGCTCGCGCCCGCGACGCCATTGAAAGGGGCCCACGTCGTGCCATTCCAACGCGCCACAGCGTTCACGCGCACGACATTGGCGGCGCTGTTATAGACATTGAAAAGGCCGCCCCCGACGATCAGATCAGTGCCGCTCACGGCCAGCGCGCTAACGCTGAAATCCGTGCCGTTCGCCTTGTCGCCGCTGCCCGTACCGAGTGCGGCCCAGGTATTCGTTGCCGCATTCCAGCGCGCGACATAATTCGCGCTAACTTCATTGCCAGTGTTGTTGAGGGCTTTGTTGAACGAACCGCCGACGTAAAGATCGCTGCCAATCAGCGCCAGCCCATGCACCCAGGCTTGGCCGCCCGCGACACCGTTGCCATTCGCTGCTGTGCCATTGCCCAAGGCCGTCCACGACGAACCGTTCCAACGCGCGACGCCATTGGCAAAGACGCTGTTGCCGGCCGCGTTGTAAGCCACGGTGAATGCGCCGCCGAGATAAACATTGCCGCCGCTGACCAACACGTCATCTACGCGCTGATTCACACCGTTGGCGCTCAGGCCGCTGCCGCCGCCCAACGCCGCCCATTGGCCGGTCGCGCTATTCCAACGCGCCACGCCATTAGCGCTGACCGCAGTCCCCGCACTCTGATAAACATTGCTGAAGCCACCCACGACATACACATCATTGCCGCTGATGGCGAGGTCTTCGACAAAGCCGCCCACGCCGTTGCCAGTCGAAGTCGTGCCCGTGCCCAGCGTCGTCCACACGCCAGTTTTGACGTTGAAGCGCGCCACGCCATTCGCGTTCACGCCGCCAATCGTGTGGAAGCTGCCCCCGGCATAAACGAAATCGCCCTCGCCCGCCAGCGCCGAGACCGCGCCATCCGCACCCGCCAGATCGAACCACAGGGCGGTCGCGCTGGCCTTGGGCGCCGCCGCTTGCACTTGATCGTGCCCCGGCGCCAGCGTGGCGGTCAGATTTAACCAGGCGAAGACAAGACTCAACACCCTGAAAGCACGATGAGACAGCAAGCGGCGAATCGTTGTGTTATTCATACGACCTCTCTGAATTTGTAGGTTGGACGCTGGCGGGACAAACCGCGTCAAAGGTTGTTGGCGGCGCTTGATTGCCGGGCAGCAGACGGCGGCGCAGTATTTCTTGAATTGGACTGGGATGCAGGTTACGGCGCTTGGCGGGAATCAGCAACCAGGGGCGTAGTTCGCTCATGACAAGTCACCCAGCTTCAGACATCTACCACGCCACGTGTCGAGGTGATCAAACGGGCTAAATGTTACGTTAGGAACGTGTGCCCGGGGCCGCTGGATTGCTGGCGATTCTTGAGCGCGTGATTGTGCGTGCGCTATGCTGCAACCGTTGAAACGCGCGGGAAGTAACACGAGCCTTCGCTGAACGCAGTTGCTGGAAATGAAACCGATGTCTGAGACAACTACGATATACGACGTGCTCGCCCTGGCGCGCACGCTTACCCTTGCCGACCGTTCGCGCCTGGCAAGGCTATTCACCCGTGCGGAAAATACACCGCTGCCAGAGCGCGCTTCCCTTGACGAGGCGCTTGAATTGTATCTGGCGGATGCTTGCAGCCTGGGACGGGCGGCTGAACTTTCGGGTGTCACGCGCTGGAAGATCATCGCTTATTTGAAGGAACGCGGCATCCCGGTGCTGGCACTGGGCGAGCAAACCGCCCACGAGTTGGATGCCCAGGCGGAGCAACTCGAACGGGAAGGAATCCTGTGATCGTCGTCGGCACCACCAATATCCTCAGTTTCCTGGCGGCGGGCGACTCGTTACCGGCATTCCTGCGCTTGTTCGCCCGTTCCAAACTGGTGATTCCGCCCGGCGTGCAACAAGAACTGCAAGCCGGCTTGAACGCGGGTGCCAACTACCTCGAACCGGTGCTCCAAGCCATCCAAGCCAATCAAATCGAAGTCAGCGCGCTTTCGGCAGAAGAAGAGTTTCTCACCTACAACTTGCCGCGCAGTCTCAACGAAGGAGAACTCCAAGCTCTCGCCCTCACCCAAAAGCGGCGCGCGCCCTTGCTGTGCAACGACACCCAGGCCCTTCGTTATTGCCAACCGCGCGGCATCACCGTCGTCAATCTGGTCGCCATTTTGCGCCTGCTCTGGGTAAAAAACGTGCAGTCGCCTGATGAGGTGCGCAGGTTGATCGAGCAGATGGAGCGGGTCGAAGGTTTGGCGCTGTCTCCCAGGCAGGTGGATGAGATTTTTGCTCAACACGAAGGCACTGAGACAGACTAACAACAGGGCGTTATAATCAACGCACAAAACCATTCCAGGAGGGACGAAATATGCTTGAGACTCTGACCATTGAAGACGGCGGTAAGGTCGCCTTGCCTGATGCTGTGCAAACACGTTACGGATTCAAACCTCACACATCCATCCGCTTGATCGAGACCAAAAACGGCGTTTTGCTGGTGCCGCTGACAGATGCGCCGATGAGCGCGGCACTCCAAGCCGAATTGGAAGAATGGCAGGCGCTGGGTGCGGGTGAATCTGTCAACGGAAATATGGTTGTGCCTGCACCGTATGTCCTGGCGACGAATCTTTCCATCAAAGATCGTTCGCGCGAGGACGAATGGTTGCACGCGCACCAGGTCGAATACGCAGGTCAGTACGTCGCGCTCGAAGGCAATCGGTTGGTCGCCCACGGAAATAGCTTTTCTGAAGCAGCCACGGCAGCGCGCGCGGCAGGCGTCCAGGATGCGCTGGTCGTTTTTGTGGAAAGCCCAGACACGCCGCCTTATCTCGGATTCTGATCATGACCTATCAACTGAACTTCAGCCAAAAACAACGTTACGACTCGCTGGAAACGGGCATTTCCCTGGAAGTCGCGCTTCAGTATGGCGGCAACAAAACGCATTGCCGCGCCAAAATTGATAGTGGCTCGCAGGCTTGTTTGTTTGAGCGCGGTATCGGCGAGTTTCTCGGCATTCCAGTTGAAAGCGGACTCCGGCGGGATTTCTCCACCCTGACCGGCAGGCTAACGGCTTTCGGTCACGAAGTGGTGCTGGAAAGCCTGGGGTTGCAATTACAGAGCTTTGTTTATTTCGCTGAATCTGACGCGATCAAACGCAACCTGCTGGGTCGGCAAGGCTGGCTGCAATTACTCAAGTTTGGTCTGGTTGATTACGACAGCGAAATTTACCTGAGCCTTTACGATGAAAAATGATTGCGAGCGAATCCAGCCAGACTCCCAATTTCACTTCATCGTCAACAACACCGCCATCGTCTCAATCCCATCCCACAAATTCTGCAACCGCATATTCTCGTTCGCGCTGTGCTGGTTGTTGTCGTGATTGGCAATCGGCACGCCGATGCAGGGCGTTTTCAGATGGTCGGTGAAAATGTACAGCGGCACGCTGCCGCCCAGCGTGGGCATTTTGATGACCGGGCCGCGGGTACTTTCAACAGCACTAGCGACGGCGGCGATGATGGCTTGGGAGATGGGCAGGTCCATCGAAGTTTTGGACGCGTTGTAGCCGCCCTGGCGCATGACTTTGGCGATCTTGGGATATTTCAGGCGCGTGGCGTCGTCGGGGTCAGCTTCGACGATGTAGTAGCCCTGGGCGCGGATGTGTTCGACGACTAAGTCTACGGCGCGGCGATGGTCGAGGCCTTTGACCAGGCGGATGTCGAGCGAGGCCGTGGCGGTCGAGGGCACGACGTTGCGGGCGGTCGCGCCGACTGAAGAGCTGACGAAGCCGCGAATGTTAAGCGAGGGCAAGTTGAGCATTTCGCTCAAGCGTTTGCCGCCGCCTTCGCTCCAACCCAGACCGAGTTCGCGTTTGAGCAGCGCGTCGTTGTCGGGCGCTTCAGCAAAAGCGCGCAGTTCGGTGGCGCTGAGCGGTTCGATGCCGTCGTAATAGCCTTTGATCAGCACGCGCCCGTCATCGTCTTTCATCGAAGCCAGCAGCTTGGCCAGCATCAACGCCGGATTGGGCGCCCAATTGCCGTAATGGCCGCTGTGCAATTCGCGGCGCGGGCCGTACACAGTAACCTCAAGACCGGTCACGCCGCGCGCGCCGAAATAGATTTGTTGGCGGCGTGTTTGGTCTACGGGGCCGTCGCATATCAGCCAGGCATCGGCTTTGAGCAGGTCTTTGTATTTGGCGACGAATTGTTCCAGATGCGCCGAACCGGCTTCCTCTTCGCCTTCAAAAAAGAATTTGAGATTGGCTTGGGGTGTGATGTTGTTGGCGCGCATGGCGTCGAGCGCGGCGCAGATGGTGATAATCGGCGCTTTGTCATCGCCGGTCGAACGCGCGTACAAGCGCCATTCGGGATCGAAGGGCTGACCTTTGGCGGGGAACGGAATGTCTTTGCCGCCCGCTTCGAGCGAGGCCGAACGCAGGATTGGTTTGAACGGATCACCGCCCACCCACTTGGCCGGTTCGACCGGCTGGCCGTCGTAGTGGGCGTAAAAGATCAATGTGCGCGTCGCGCCGGGCGTATTGATTTCGCCATAAACGACAGGCGGCACATCGGGCAATTCCAGCAATTGGGTTTTGACGCCGCGTTTTTGCAGCAGCTCGACGATTAGCGCGGCATTGCGGCGGATGTTGGGCAGATCAGAGGCGACGTTGGGGATGGCGAGCAGGCGCGTGTATTCGGCCATGATCTCGTGCTCGTGCTGCTGGCGGTATTGGCGCGCGGCTTGGGCGGCGGGGGATGTTTGGGCAACCACCGGATAAGTCAGCAACAGCAAGGTCAAGAGGGCGGGTTTGGTGTTCATCGGTTCTCCGGCATTCAAAAGACCAATTTCAAATTTGAGATTTCAAAATGATGGCGCTCATCCGCTGGCGTTTGCCGCTGTCTTGATCGGCAATGCCGCCATCACGGCAATGCTGCAAATTTGCCAGCGCCAGACGCGTGTTTAATTCGTCAAGCGGCACCAGATGCTCTTCGTCCAGTTCATTCACCGCTTCGGGCGTGGTGAAATTGAGCGGGCAAAAGTCTACTTCCGGCGCGCCGTCTTCGGCCTCGAAGAGCAGCGGCAAGCCTTGGGTGCGGCAGATCAGCGGGCGTGATTCGTAGATTGCACAGCGTTCATTCACGAGCAGCGGACAGGCGACGGGTTCGCCTCGTGCTTCGCGTTGGTTGACCTCAGCGGCTTGCTGTTCGATGCGTGTGCGCAGGTCTGGCGGCAATTCGTCCAAGGTGGCGGCGATACACGCGGCTTCCACTGGAAAGACAGAAAGATGATGCTGACAGCAGCCGCTGCACCCGGCGCGGCAGGCCAGATGCGCGGCGTAGCGCTGGGCGAGTTGCGTAGTCAGGGCGTCAACGGTTTGAACGAGTTGTTCGTAAGGAGTCATCGCGCGCCGCATCCTACGCGCGCACGGGCGGCAAAGGCAATGCCGCGAATTGACCGAGCAGATGGCCGAACAAATGCTTGACCAATTGCCTGAATTGACACTCGTAAATTGGCATTCCTATAATCGCGCCTCATTTTTCCCAGGCAGATCATCGCTGAAGGAGCACTTTTGCTAGAGCAAGACAACGATCAGATTCAACAGCGGCGGCAACATCTCGCTGACATTGCGGGCTTGGGCCACGCCGCCTATCCGCACCGCTTCGACCGCACACACACGATTTCGCAGGCGGCCGAGGGCTACCAGTCCTTCGCCGGCAAGAAAGAAGGCGCGGAACTTGAGCAGGTCAACGCCGAGCTGAAAGCCGTGACTGACGGCGCGGTGCGGCTGGCCGGACGCATCATGACCCAGCGGCTGATGGGCAAGGCGGCCTTTGCCAATTTGACCGACGGGTTGAAGCAGTTGCAGGTTTACCTGCGCAAAAACGACATTGGCGACGAAGCCTGGGCGCTCTATCAAAAGCTCGATCTGGGCGATTGGGTGGGCGTCGAAGGCTTTCTGTTCATCACGAAAACAGGCGAACTTTCGCTGCACGTGCATAAGCTGGAATTCCTGGCCAAGGCCTTGTTGCCGATGCCGGACAAGTATCACGGCGTGCAGGACAAGGAATTGCGCTACCGGCAACGGTATGTGGATTTGATCGCGAGCAGTTCGGCGGCGCATTTGCACGAAGAGGCGACCGCGCTGACTTCGCGCGAGGTCTTTGAGCGACGCGCGCAGATCATCCGCGAGGTGCGGCACTATTTCGACTCGCGCGGCTATGTCGAAGTCGAGACGCCAATGCTGACGCCGCTCGCGACGGGCGCGGCGGCGCGGCCTTTCAAGACACATCACAACGCGTTGGACATTGAACTCTTTGCCCGCATCGCGCCGGAGCTGTATCTGAAACGCCTGATCGTGGGCGGCTTTGAGCGCGTTTATGAAATCAACCGCAACTTCCGCAACGAGGGGCTGTCGTACAAGCACAACCCCGAATTCACGATGCTGGAATGGTATCAGGCCTATTCGGACTATCGTGACCTGATGGATTTGACCGAGGAGTTACTGACGCTGCTGGCCGACCGCGTCTGCGGCACGCGGCAGGTGCCGTATCAGGGTCAGACGATCAATTTCGACAACTGGCAACGGCTGACGATGCGCGAAGCCGTGTTGAAGTACTGGCCCGACGACAAGGCGGACGCGCAGCCTTCGCTGGACGGGTTGCTGGAACGCGGCGCGCTGGAACAGGCAGCGGCGGCGGCGGAAATGAACTTCGATCCGAAGCTGAATGACGGGCAATTGCTGGGCGCGCTTTTCGAGCGCGTCGCCGAGCCGCATCTGCTTGATCCGACTTTCATCATCGAATACCCGACCGAGCTGTCGCCGCTGTCGAAACAGAACCAGACCGACCCGCGTTTTGTGGATCGGTTTGAGTTGTTCATCGCTTCGATGGAAGTTGCGAATGGCTTTTCGGAGTTGAATGACCCGATTGAACAGCGCCGCCGCTTTGAAGAGCAGATGCAACAGCGCGCGGGCGGCGACGACGAAGCGATGGTGATGGACGAAGATTACATCCGCGCGTTGTCTTATGGCATGCCCCCAACGGCGGGCGAAGGTATCGGCATTGACCGTGTGGTGATGCTGCTGACCAATCAACATTCGATTCGCGACGTAATTCTCTTCCCGCACATGCGGCCCGAAAGCAAATAACAGACGAAAATAAGGAGCAGGCATCTTGGCGAAGCATCCCTCGACAAAGGCCAAAACAGGCAAGCAGGCTATTGAGACTCGGCCAGAATTGAATGAAACCATTACTCCTATCGAAGCCAAAGAATCCAAACCGAAACCCTGGCTGCTGATCGGACTGGCGGCAACGGTGGCGGTGGCCTTTCTCGTTGTTTACACCATGCGGCTGGATCACGTCGTCGGGCTGGTCGTGGACGATGCGTGGTATGTGTTGCTGGCCAAGGCACTGGCGACCGGACAGGGTTACACCATCATTAACTCACCGACACCAGGCATACGGCCCTTCTACGCCCCGTTCTTCCCCGCGCTCCTTTCGCTTTTCTATCGTTTCTCAAGCGGCTTCCCGGGCAACCTGCTGCTGCTGAAATCGGTTTCGATTGTGGCGATGTTTGGCGCGGGCGTGCTGGCGTATTTCTATTTTCGCCGGGTGCGTGAGGTGCCGGAATATACGGCATTGGGCATTGCAGCAGCGACCGTCTTATATCCGGCGCTGGTTTTTTTGGCGACTTCATCCGTGATGTCGGAATGCGTCTTCACGCTCTTGCAACTGGGCGCGCTACTGCTGATCGAACGCTGCGTGGCCGAACGCGAGAACAAAGCCGCGCTCAAATTTGCAACCTTTGGCGCGTTGCTGGTATCCGCCGCCTTTCTGACGCGCCCGGCGGGCCTCGGTTTGTTGTTAGGCAGTTTGCTGTATTTGCTCAAAGAGAGACTGACACGCACGTTATTGATCTTTGCGGCAATAATGGCGTTGCTGGTTGGCCCCTGGGTTTTGTATTCGCGTATTTATGCGCCTACGGCGGAACAACGCGCGGAGCAAGGGGCGAACATCGTGCAGCCCTATACGACACAATTTTGGCAAAAAGTGGCGGGCCAGCCTTTAGACGGTACGATTACTTTCGACGATCTACCGGAACGCGTCTGGAACAATCTCGCGGAAATCGGCAAATACGATATTGGTGGTATTGCGTTCTATTCACTCTTTCGCCCGCTCGAACCGGGCGAGCGCATTCGCATCGGTCAGGAAGGGCGCGGCCTGTCACTCCTTTTCGCGGCGCTGGCGTTGTTCGGTTATGTGATGACGGTGCGGCGACGCGTGACGCTGGCGGAAATCGTAACGCCGCTGGCCCTGGCAATTTCCCTTTCGTGGGGCTGGGAGCAGTTTCGCTTGTTGCTGCCTTTGGTGCCGTTGTTGCTTTATTACCTACTGATGGGCCTCAAAGGCTTTGGCGATTTGTATCAGTTACTGACGAGCGAACCGGCAGGGCGGCGACAATGGCTCCCGGCGACAGTGCTGATCTGGTTGATCGTCGTGCTGAATCTTTACAGCAACAATCAATATATCCAGCGTAAGAACGATCCCTCACCCGCCTACCAGTTGAAATGGCTCAAAGCATTTGATGAGAACGAAGCGCTGATCAAATACGTCGGCGAAAGGGTGCCTAAAGATGCAGTCTTGGCGACCCAAAACCCGGCGCTGGTCAATCTCTATACCGGCCATAAAACCGTGGCATCGGACGATCCAGCCGGGGCGTGGGAAAACTGGAAGAAGCTGGGCGTGCGGTATCTGGTGCGCACCTCGCCTTACCCGCTGGAAAAACCCGACGCCTCTGAAAGTAAATTCAACATCCTCTATCGGCAGGGCGGTCAGTTGAATTTGCGCGTGGTGGATTTGGGCGAGGTGGCCACACGCCAGTCGTGGAAGTGATGCCATACGAACTGTTCATCGCTCTGCGCTATTTGCGCGCCAAACGCCGTCAGATGGCCGTGTCGGTGATCACGGGCGTAGCCATCCTCGGCGTCACTATTGGCGTGGCAGCGCTATTGGTCGCCCTAGCTCTGATCAAAGGCTTCCGCCACGAAATTCAAGACAAAATCTTGCAAGGCACCGCGCATCTCAACCTGCTCAGAGCTGACGGCGGCAACATTGAAAATTATGGGGAATTGGCAGCGCAAATCAGCACTGTACCGGGAGTCGTGGCGGCTTCGGCAACAAGCTACGAGCCAGTCTTACTGACCATCGGTGATCGCAGCGAACAAGCCATCATCAAAGGTGTTGATCTAACGGCCCAGGCGAGCGCCAACGAAGTCTTTGCAATCACCGTTGAAGGCGATGCCAAACAATTGAGCCGCCCAGACTCACCAGCCGTTGAAGACAGTCCCGCCGGCATCATCATTGGCAAAGAGTTGGCTCGAACCCTGGGCCTGCAATTAAACGCCCGCGTCACCGTGGTATCAGCCGCAACCAGTTTAACCCCCGCCGGCATGTTGCCCCGTCCCAGATACACAAGCTTTCGAGTGGTAGGTTTTTTCGCTTCAGGTCTATATGAGTATGACTCGAAATGGGCCTATATCGCCTTGGATGTGCTGCAACAACTCAGCGGCAAAGGTAACACTGCGGGGGTCATTCAAATGCGCGTAGCCGATATTTACGCCGTCAGTGAGATTGGCGCGCGCGTGCAAGCTAAAGCTGGCGCAGCTTTCATTACAAACAACTGGCAGGAATTGAATCGCCCGCTGTTTGCGGCCTTGCAATTACAGCAACGTATCGTGGTGATCTTCTTTATTCTGCTGATTGCGGTTGCCATGTTAAATATCATCACGACTTTGACGCTCATGGTGGTTGAAAAGCATAAGGATGTCGCAATCCTACGGGCGCAAGGGGCTACGGCTGCTTCAATTGGCCGTATCTTTTGCTTGCAAGGAATATCTGTTGGAGTCATTGGCACAGTAAGTGGTTTCGCCTTAGGGGTCATTTTGTATTGGCTCATCAATGCTTACCACTTAATTGCAGTACCGGCGGAAATCTACTCCATTTCTCATGTTACCCTTCAATTGCGCGTTATAGATTGTTTGGGAGTCTGTCTCACTACCGTTTTTATCAGCTTTCTGGCTACGCTTTACCCGGCCTACACAGCCGCCAAACTACAGCCGGTTGAAGTTTTGCGGTACGAATAGCGGCATCACTAACTCTCACAAAATCAAAAAATTAAACATGCCGGACATGCCGATTAAAGCTATTGACAAGACTCAGCACGATACGTAGACTTGCGCGCGTTGGTGAGTGCCCCTCACAGTGCACAGCCCGAACTTCTACTGACCCTCTTCGGAAAATTCGGTTGTCAGGTTCGCACAATGATTGCGCGATACTGCCTTTTTTTCAGTTAGTAGATGGGTTGACTCGCTGACAGCAGGGTTGATTCCCTGAATGACCATAATGACCGACTTCGACTCTTGGCAGCTTTGCCGAGGGGTTTTGCAGTTAACTAACAATCTCGTTTAAGAGAATAAGGAGAAACTCGAAGATGCGAACCTCACGCAAACTCTCACAAATTGCGTTTATCTTTTTTGCGTTGCTGGTAATGGCCGCTTCTGCTTTGGCAGCGGACCCAGGCTCACCATATCCGGCAAGCTCTGAAGTCAGCGATCAAAAAGCTGGCTCGGTTTTGATCTACAACATCTACACGTCGAATGCTTCGGGTGGCAACACTCAAAACACGCGTGTGAACATCACGAACACGAACCTGACCAATCAGGCCTTTGTGCACTTGTTCTTCGTCAGCGCGGATTGCACGATTGCAGACTCTTATGTTTGCTTGACGGCGGCGCAAACGGCGAGCTTCCTGGCGTCGGATGTGGATCCGGGCACCAAGGGCTACATCGTAGCGGTGGCAGTGGATAATCTGGGCTGCCCGCTCAACTTCAACTTCCTGATTGGCGACGAATACGTCAAGTTCGCTTCCGGTCACGCGGCGAATTTGGGCGCTGAGGCCTTTGCGGCGCAAGGTGTGCTGCCGTGCGATCCGAATCAACCGTCAGTGGACATCAACTTCAGCGGCGCCACAGGTGGCTACAACAAGCTGCCGCGGGCGCTGGCGGTGTCGAACTTCCCGAGCCGTGCAGACGGCAACGAC